>NZ_JAKSYR010000187.1:0-76086 GCF_022829705.1 Methylobacterium sp. E-025 | reverse complement strand
GTACGCGGTCCTCCAGACGGACGTAGCTGAACAGGCTCTCCGACCGTTCCTCACGCCCGCGCATCACCAAGCCTCCGCCCCGTCAGAGACAGAGTGAATCATCTCTCGGATAACCCCACCAGCGACTTCTGCAGCAGCCTGCTAGAGCATTCTCGAGCGCGGTGGAGCGCGGCTCGCGGGAAGAAAATGCGATTCCACAACAAGATAGAGCATTTTGCGTGATCCAGGGATCACGCAAAATGCTCTGGCGTCCGGAACCCTCGCTGGCACCCGCGTCTCAGGGGTGGGACAGGGTCAGGTCGAGCTGTGCGCTTTCCGTATCCCGTCCCATCCGCCGATCCAGCGCTCGCAGGACCGGCGTGACCGAAACCCCATGCATGAGGATGGAGATCAGCACGGTCAGGCTGGCCGTGGCCCAGAGAAGGTCCGCCTGTGCGAACGTCGCGTGGCCCATGGCGAAGGACAGGTAGTAGACCGTCCCGAGGCCGCGGATGCCGAAGAAGCTGACCACCGCACGATCCTCGCGGGATCGACCGCTACCGAGAAGACCGAGCCAGCACGCGAGGGGTCGAACGACCAGTATCGCGATCAAGGCGAAGGCGGCGGCTGTCCATGTGAGGGCCTGGAGCAGCCCTCCGGCGGCCAGCATAGCTCCGAAGCCCACGAGAAGCACCATCATCAGCAGGCGCTCGAGCTCCTCGGCATAGCTGTGCATCTTGCGGTGATAATCATGCCCGTGGCTGGAGGCGCGCAGGGCCAGGGCCGCCGCGAAGACGCCGACGAAGCCGTAACCGTCGACGGCCTGGACGCAGCCATAGGCGATGCAGGTCACCCCGAGGGCGACAAAACCGTCGCCGGTCCGGGACAGCTTCGAGACGTTGGGCAGATGGAAGGTCAACCATCCCAAGGCCCGCCCGATCAGCGCGCCGAGGACGGCGCCGACGAGGATCTTCCAGAGGACGTCGACCGCGAACCAGTGTGACCAGGGTACGCCGGCAAAGCCACTCGTCCCCGCAAGGGCGATGGCGAGGTTCACGAAGGGGAAGGCGAGCCCGTCGTTGAGGCCGGCCTCGGAGGTCAGGGCGAAGCGGGGCTCGTCCTCGTTGTCCTCGGCAGGCTCTCCGACTTGGACGTCGGAAGCGAGCACCGGGTCGGTGGGTGCCAGCGCCGAGGCGAGAAGCAGGGCTCCCGCAGCGCCCAACCCGAGCAGGGCCGACCCAAGGAGGGTCAGGGCCAGGATGGTGAGCGGCATGCCGATGCCGAGCAGACGCCAAGTCATCGACCAGCGCTTCCAGCCGATGAAACGGTCGATCTTCAGACCAGCTCCCATCAGCGAGATGACGACTACCGCCTCGGTCGCGTGCTCGACGAGCGTGGGGTGCGTGCCGGGATGCGGGGTGAGCTCGCCGATGGCAGGGACGAGCGACAGGGCGGCACCGATGCCGACGCAGCAGATCGGCAAGGACAGGGGCAGGACCCGGAGCACCATCGGCAGCCATGCCGTCAGAAGCACCAGGACACCGAACCCGGCGACGACGAGGACATAGGTTTCCATTTCAGGGCGAACCGTCCCAGGTGCGGTCACGTTCCCGATACCGGCTCCTATGCGACCCTGGCGACCTGCGGGGCCACCACAAGACTATCGTCGACTTCCGACCGTCGGCCGCGGGGAGCGGTTCGAATTCGCGAGAGAGCGGGCCTCCAAGCCCATCTGCAAGGCGAGCGGCACAGACCGAGCGTCGCCGACAAGGACAAGCTGACGGCAGGGCAGAAGGCCGAACGTCGCAGCCGCGCGGTGGCGGAACCACGCCCTCGCTACGACGCTCCAGCCCCGCGCAGTTGCGGTTGAGCCAACGGTTTTTCGCGGTTTGGAACGATGCCTCGCCGGGAATGCAGCTCGCTTTCCCGGCGCTCGCTGGGGTCATGCTGCTTGAGCGGCGACCTTCGCGAAGGTGCCGGTCGCGATCTGCTCTTGGAGCTGCGCCTTGAAGTCCGCGATGCCGAGGACCTGAACGGGATTGCCTGCATCGTCGAGGAACTCGTAGAGCGCATCCTCGATATTGCGGTTGCTGAAGAAGACGATCGCATCCTCGTCGCCGCCACCCTCCATGTGGGGGTCGGCGTTCGCGACGCCCGAGACGTAGCTGCCCGTCGGACGGGTCTCCTTTAGGGTTCCGTCCTCGCGGTAGAACCTCAACTCACCTTGCATCACCAGCGTCACGTACGGGCTCTTGTGCCGGTGCAGCATCACCCGCTGGTTGGCGGCGAACTTGAACACGACGTCGACGATGCGGTTCTCCTCGTCGACCTTGTAGACGAAGAAGGCGATGTGCGGCAGCCAGTCCAGGGTCCGCCAGGTGATGTTGGTTTCGTCGAACGTATGCTTGGACATTTTGTTTCCTTCCGTTCCCCCATCCCGCCGCACTCGGCGGACGCGCTGTTTTCAGCTGCTTCGGATGGTTCGACGTAGACGCAACGTCCTCCGCGATGAATCGATACGCGGCTTTTTCGCCGATCCGTCATGCGTCCGACGTCACCGGGCGATCACGTCCGTCCCTGACATGGGCCTCCGGTCAGCGCCTCTCGCTCCGCCTCGGGACTGCCATGGCCTCGATGAATTTGCGGATTTCCGTCTGGCGCTTGTCGCCCTCCGTGACTTGGTCGTCCGGGCCGAGGCGCCAGGCGCGGTCCCGGGACATAACCCGCCAAGGTCGTCCCCGCTCCGGTCGCGCTTTCCCCGATCTCTTCAGGTCGAGGCCGGCATGCGCGACGCTTCAGCCCAGGGATGCCTCGACTGCAACAAACGTGCGGATGGCTCGTTGATCGCCCATGTCCGCGAAGCGCCCCTTGGATGCCTCGGTGATCCTCGTGGTCGAGGACGACGATCGCGTTCGCCTATGCGCCGCCGAGATGCTTGAGGACGCAGGCCTGACGGTGATCGAGGCTGGCAACGCCGATGAGGCTTGGGACATCCTCGAACGGCGCTCGGATGTCGGGGTGCTGTTCACCGACATCGACATGCCCGGCTCGATGTGCGGCAAGACGTTGGCGGAGCGCGTCTACGCCTCGTGGCCGGATATCCGACTGGTCCTGACCTCCGGGCGACAACGCTTGGCGGATGAGGAGGTCCCCGATCACGGCCACTTCGTGTCCAAGCCCTACAGCACGCGGGATGTCGTGGAGGCCGTCGCGGACGCCAAGTAGGGCGCCCTCGACGTCAAGGTCGGTGCCAAGCCCCTCGTCGACAAGGCCATGGGCAAAGGCGTGATGCAAGCAAGGGCGGCGCGACCTGGAACAGGGTCCGCTGTCCGGGGAGGTCCACGGCAACTCGGGCCTTTCTACCAGTGGGTGCAAGCAAAAAACACGGTTGCCGACGCGGACCGTCGCCGTTGTGCTCGTTCACCAAGCCCTTCGAGGCGATGCGAACAAGTAGCCGGCGACTATTCCAGGACCACCTTGATGGGGGGAAATCCAAGATGCCGGTTCGCGCTTTCATGATTTTGATGCTGGGATTGATCGCGACGCCAGCCTTGGCCTTGCAACCGCAGGACACCCTGCGGGACTGGAGTGCCGCAACGGGTGCGGACCGTGATCGTCTGCTGCAACAGCTGGAGAAATCCAGCGCAATAGCTGCTCCGCGCAAGGATGTGCTGTCCTGCCTCAACGACGCCGCGAGCATGAATGCGCATGCCGACTTGGCGATCGGCGATGTGTTCAGGGCCTGTGCCAAGCAGGCATCGGAAGACTCGATCTGAGTGCCGACCATCCCCTGACCTCGCGCGTGAAGCGGAGAGGCGTTTCAGGACGCAGGGGACGGCTATCAACCGAGAGAAACAGATGCCGCCCACGAGGGCGATCTGAAAGCCATTGAGGTTTGGAACCGATGCTCTCGCAAGCGGCTATTCTGGTGACGGCCCTCCTGTTCGGCGGGATGGTCCTGTACTCGTTCGGTTTCGCTTCGTTTCTGTTCAGCGCGCTGCCCGCCGACGTGGCAGGTCCACTGCTGCGCCGCGCCTTCCCGCATTTCTACATTTTCGTCATGGTGTGCGCCCTCGGTGGCGCGGCGCTGACAGCCACCACCGATAGGGCATCGGCACTCATACTGGGACTGATCGCCGTCACGGCGCTCCTCGCGCGCCAGATACTCATGCCGGCCATCAATGGCGCGACCGACATGGGTAATCGCGCTCGCTTCGGCATCCTTCATACCGGATCGGTCCTGGTGACCCTGGCTCACATCGTTGGGTCCTCCGCAGTAATCCTCAGACTTTCCGCCTAGCCGCGTCCGATCAGGGGCACTCTTGCAATGCCCGGGGGCATGCCAACGATATCTCGGGCTTTCAGGACAGCTCGATCACCGAACCGTAGAGAGGCTGGTCAAGCGACCGCATGGCGCGTCCGCGGTTGATTGGGTCTCGTCGCGCATTCAACCAACCGGGAAACGACCATGGCCCACGTCCTCGTCATCGGCGCCAGCAAAGGTATCGGCTTGGAGACCGTGAAAGCGTCGCTCGCGGCCGGACATCGCGTCCGGGCTTTCGCGCGTTCGGCCACGACCATGACCCTGTCCGGTGCGGGTCTGGAGCGTTTCACGGGTGACGCGCTGAAGGCTGCAGATGTCGCCGCCGCCCTCGACGGCGTTGACGTCGTCGTCCAGGCGCTCGGGGTGCCGGTCAAGGATCTGCTCGGCCCGGTGACGCTGTTCTCGGACGCGACCAACATGCTGGTACCGGCCATGGAGAAAGCCGGTGTCAAGCGCCTCCTCGCCGTCACCGGCTTCGGCACTGGCGATAGCAGAGACTCCATCGGCCTGCTTCAGCGCGTCCCGTTCCGCCTCGTCTTCGGTCGCGCCTACGACGACAAGGATGCGCAGGAGATGCGCATCCGCAAGAGCGGCCTCGACTGGACGTTCGTTCGGCCAGGGGTTCTCACGCCCGGATCGGCGACCGGCCGCTACAAGGTTCTCACCGAGCCCTCAAAGTGGCGGAACGGCCTGATCGCGCGGGCCGACGTCGCCCACTTCATCGTCGGGCAGGTCGACCAGCCGACCTACGTGCGAAAGGCCGTCGTCCTGATCGGCTGATCGACCACGGCCGGACCCAGGCATCCGAAAAATCCGTGACCCGTATCGGATGCCGTGACGCGGTGTGCGTTACTCTCGGAGCCGCGCGGCTCCCGCCCGAGGCCCAGGTCGACCCATCATGTTCGCCGCCGTCTACGTCATCCTACCGGTCTCGGACCTCGCGCCCGCCGAGGCCATCCGCGCCTCGCTGGCGCCCTTCCAACGCGGCGGCAAGGCCTTGGCAATCCGGACCTCAGCCGGGCGACTGTGGCGCACAGGCCCAGCGCGTCTCCAGCCGCCAAGTCCAGCCGATGTTCCAGGCGGAGGGCCAGACCTTGTCGGGCTTCGTCCTCGACCGACGCCTCAACCGCGCCATGCAACGCCTCATCGATGCCGAGGATACCCGCCCGGTGAGTGCGATCATCTTCGATGTCGCTTTCGGAGACCTGTCCTACGTCAATCGGACCTTCCGCAAGCGCTTCGCCCTGACTTCGTCCCAGGTCCGCCGACTGGGCAGAACCACCGGCGGAGTAGCTTCGGGGCCGGCCGGAGCCCGCGAGTCACTGCGCGCTGAGCGGTAAAGCAGGCACGGACCTTCGCTCCAAAGCCGTAAGCATCGAAGCTCCTATCCATCCAGCCTAAGCAGATGGGTTCATCCATTCGAAGCAGTCCACGCGAGGAGGGATCAGACGTCGGATCTCAGTCGCTACGCGCTCAGATTCAGCCGATAGCGATAGGCATCGCCCCGGAACAATCCCTCGACGTACTCGATCATGACCGAGTCCTGGTTGTAGCTGTGGCGCTTGATCAGCAGGCATGGGAGGGGCCGTTCGAAGGCGAAGATCTCGCATTCGTCCGCCGTCGGCATGGTCGCCTCCACCGTCTGCTCGCAGCGCACGAGGCGGCCGCCCGGATGCCCGCTCAGGAAGGCGTAGACCGAGCCGGAAAGGTCGCCGGTCTCGAGGGCGGGCACCGCGCGGATGTTGTACCAGGCGACCTCGCGCGACATCGGCACGCCGTCGCCCGACCGGACGCGCGTCAGGCGCAGGAACGGGGCCGTCGAGGGGAGGCCGAAGATCGAGGCGATCGAGCGGTCCTCTGTGACCGTCCGCTCCAGAATGCGCGAGGACGGGATCTTCCCCAGCTCCCGCATCTCCTCCGTGAAGCCCTTGAGCCGGTCCATGCCCGGGCGCACGGGCTCGGGGGGACGGCGCACGAGGAAGCCGGAGCGCCCGCGCGGCACGAGAAACTCGTCGTCGCTGAGCTCGGCATAGGCGCGCTGGACCGTGACGCGGCTGACCCCGAGGCTGTCGGCGAGCTGGCGCTCGGCCGGCAGGATGACGCCCGGCGGCAGCGAGCCCGAGAGGATCAGCTCGCGCAGCTGGCCCTCGATCTGCCGGTAGAGCGGCATCGCGGTGTCGCCGCGCAAGCGCAACAGAGAGATCACCGAGGGACGCTCGCCACTCGCGATGTCCCGGTCGACCTCCCCCTGCATCGTCCGATTTTTGGGGCGCACGTCCGATCGACCTCCGGTACAGAGGGTTATATCGGATCGGCTCGGAGCGCTCCATGCGTGTCTTTGTCATCGGAAGCTTCGTGATCGCCTGCTCGGTCAAGGTCGCGCGGCTGCCGCAGGCGGGCGAGTCCCTCGATGGCTCGGCCTTCGTGGCCGAGCCCGGCGGCAAGGGCTTCAACCTCGCGTTCGCCGCGCACCGGCTCGGCGTCACGGTTGACGGGCTCTTTGCCGTGGGCACGGACGTGTTCTCCCCGGTGGTCCGCGCGACCTTCGCGCAGGTCGGGTTCTCCGAGGCCATGCTGGTGCAGCATGCCGGCTCGACGGGCGCCGGCGTCGCCTTCGTCGATGCAGCCGGCGAGAACTGCCTGGCGGTCTGCCTCGGCGCCAACCTCGCCCTCGCTGCGGAGGACGTCCGAGCCGCGGCCGCCCGCGTCGGGCAGGCGGACCTCGTGGCGGCGACGTTCGAATCGCCGGACGCCCCCATCCGCGAGGCCTTCGCCCTGGCTCGGACGCGGGGTCTTCCCACCCTGCTGAATCCCTCGCCGGTGCGTGCCCTCGACCCGGCGATCTTGGCCGACACTGCGATCCTCGTCGTCAATGCGGTGGAGGCGGCCGATCTGGGCCTCGGCGCTCCCGACGCCATCGCTGCGGCCCGGGCCGCGACGCCGGCCATCGCCGCCCTGCTGGACGGCGGCCTCGAGCTCCTGGTGGTGACCCTGGGGCAGTGCGGCGCGATCGCGTTCCGCCGCGGAGTGCCGCCCCTGCGCCAGCCGGCCTTCGCCGTGACGGCGGTCGATACGGTCGGGGCGGGGGACGCCTTCGCGGCCGGGCTGATGGCGGGCCTGCTCGCACAACAGCCCCTCGACGCGACCCTGCGGCAGGCCGCGGCCTGCGGCGCCCTCACGACCCGCCGGTTCGGGGCCTTCGACGCCTTTCCGACCGCGCAGGCGTTGGCCGCCTTCCTGGACGAAGCCGGACCTCGCCTCAGGCCGCATCCAGGCACGGCGCCGTCTGCCCGCTGAACATCGAGAGCGAGGCGACGATGCTCAACAGCTCCGCCTGCCGCTTGGTCCCGGTCTTGTTGAAGATCGAGGTGAGCTGGGTGCGAACGGTGCTTGTCTGGACGCCGACGCTCTCGGCGTAGCTCTGCAGGCGCGAGCCCCCGGCCAGCGCCTGGAGCAGGCGCGCTTCCGCCGGGGTGAGGTCGAACAGCAGGTTCAGGAGGCCGTCGTCCGGAACGGCCCACGCGCCGACGTGCACGAGGACGAGCAGCACCGCCGAGGCACCGAAGACGTCGCCGGGGTGCCGGTCCAGGCGCATGACGTGAGCGATCTGAGGGCGGTGGTCGGAATAGCCGCGCACCGGCATGCTCTGCGTCGCATGCCGGCCGCCGACGACGTTGCCGATCGCATCCTGCAGCAGCTTGCTGTTGATCAGGCTCTTGAACAGCAGGCCGCCGTGCTGGCCCGGCGGCAGGACCTCCTCCCGCTCCTGCATGCGGGAATTCATGGTCAGCACCCGCCCCGAGGCCGACAGGACCGCCGCGGGAAGCCCGATCTGGTTGAGCGTCATGGTGGCGACGCGGGTGCGCTCGCAGCCGAACTGGGCGCCGAGCTGGCACGCACGCGCGAGATGGGGCCGCAGGGCGTCGAGCCGAGGCAGGATGGCGGCCTCATGGGGGCCGGTTCGGGCCCGGCGTTCGGCGGTGATGATCGCGACGTCGCCGGTCGCCAGGGGAATCGTCGTCCCCACCTGCCAGAACGGCGCGTCGACCTCGCAGGGCCGCCCGTCATGGGAGCCCGGCACGAGGTCGACGTCGCGCATGAAGCCCGCATGAGCCAGGGTGCGCCACTGCGCCGTGCGCCCGCTGCCGCGCCAGGAAGCCGTGGTCGTGTGATGACGCAGGCGCTGCTCCAAAGTCGGTGAGGCGATCCATCGGGGCATTCCGACGGGGGGCAGCACCATGAGCACGGCGCCATCCGAGTTCGCCGTATCGCCAAGAGATTGAAGGACCTCCGGCCAGAGCTCGGGAGTGCCTGCAGCCTCGTAGATCCGGTCGATGAGAGCTTCCCGCATCAGCACGCCCCACGGTGATCCCGCTGATCGCGATAAGACCAATATCAGTCCAAAATCGACGGCGGTATCCCTCAAACGGATGATGCCGGCGACGCGGGACGGCGCCGCGAGCCCGGTTCCGGCAGGTTCGCCGGTGCGTCGCCTCGCCGGGGGCGGCGACAACGCGGCATCCAGCGTCGTGGGTGAAGCCGTGCAAAGGCCTGACGTGGCGGAGCTTTCCTGTTCGGCCGAGACGTCCGCGGCGGGCCTGCGGCGGCGCAGGCGGTGCCATCCGCCAGACGGAGGATGCTCGGGGTTCAACCATCCCTAGATTGTCGGCTCGCGGAAGGATCAGCCATGAGAACAATCGTCGCCAGCCTCATCGTCGTCTTGTCCTGCACCGGGATCCGGGCCGACGAGTTGAACGACATGCCGGACATCGCCTGCGCCCAAGCATCCTCGGCCCTGGAGCGCGCGCAAATCGGGTGCCCGGACGCCGACAATGCCGCGCCCGAGCCCCGGGCGGTTGCCTCGCCCCTCGACCGCCGGGAAGACGACTGAACGCAGTCCCGCCGCCATGGGCGTCATCGCCACGGCCCTGCTCGCCGGCGCGAGCCTCGGGCTGACCATCGCCGCGCCGATCGGGCCGACGAGCCTGCTTTGCGTCCAGCGCACGCTGGCAGGGGGCCTGCCGACGGGCGTCGCCACCGGGCTCGGCGTCGCCACCGTGCATCTGACATACGGGGGGCTGATGGTGCGCTGGAGCGCGGACTTGGCGGCGGCGTTCTCGAACGGGGCCGTGCTCTCCCTGGTCTCGGGGACGGTGCTGCTCGGCCTCGCAATCCGGGTGCTTCGCAGCGTTTCGGTCCTGCACGTGAGCGGCGAGCGCCGCCACACCCTCGCCGCGAGCTACGGCAGCGCGGTCGTGCTGGCCCTGGCGAATCCCATCACCCCCGTGCTGTTCCTGGCCGCCATGCCGGCCCTCCTCGCGCGCGCGGCCGCGCCGCTTCCGGCGCTGGCGGCCGGCGTCTTCCTGGGCTCGTTCAGCTGGTGGGTCGTGCTCACCACCGCCGTGTCCCTGTTCCGGCGCTGTGTCACCAACCATGTTCTCGGCCGGATGAACAAGGCCGCCGGCCTCCTCCTCGCCGTCCTCGCGTTGAGCCTGCTGGCTCGGGGGGTGGACGGCCGCTGGGTGGGCCTTTTGGACGGTCCGCCCAGGGACGGGACACGATCGGCCGGCCCCCCGATCGGTGCCGAGGGGCCGCGCGGGACCGACCGGGCGACAGCGACACCCTCGCCACCGGTCACGACATCCTCCGCCCGCTCTATGGCCGGGTCGT
Organism: Methylobacterium sp. E-025; assembly: GCF_022829705.1. Taxonomy (NCBI): domain Bacteria; kingdom Pseudomonadati; phylum Pseudomonadota; class Alphaproteobacteria; order Hyphomicrobiales; family Methylobacteriaceae; genus Methylobacterium; species Methylobacterium sp. E-025. The sequence continues at coordinate 66,113 of NZ_JAKSYR010000187.1, read as the reverse complement.
GGAACGCACCCTAGGTCGGCGTCCCCGTTACGATTCGGAATGATGAATATGCAATTTCAATATCGTCACAAAATTGCATTGATATTGTCCGCAGGATTGTTGCTGTCTTCGGCTCCCGTCGCTTCACGGGAGGAGATGTTCATCGAAACCGTCGAAGGCTGGGACATCAATAAGACACTTCGGAACAACGATCCGCTTCCCTGTCAAATGACCCATTCCTATCGCGACATGACGGACGGGGGAGCTCAAAATTCGGTCGGGATTACGAGGTCGGACGGGCAAATCGTATTCATGCTGTCTTATGAAAGATGGCATTGGTCCGCGGGTGAAAGTCTCAAATCAGATCTGGTCACCGGAAACGAAACGATCAGCCCCGTCCCAACCTGGATCGGCAAGGGGACGATCCTGTACTGTCGTATACTCGACAGGGAAGTCCGCAAGCTGTCGCTGAGCCGGACGGTTTTCGTGCGGTTTCCCGAGGGAGATGCTGATTTCGACGTTTCGGGTATCGAGAGCGCACTTGCGGCGATGGACCGCTGCAATCGATCCGATACAAAAAACGAGATAGTGAAATAGTAATACTGTCATTCGATTTGCATTATTATCGCCGAGCATTGATCATTTTTTGAGTTGAAGTACATATACGTCAAGACAATCACTTGCGCGAATGAGCCAACCATATAGATCGAAGTCTAGAAATACTGTGATTCTCCTCTCCTGGTTGTCGAAGGGATTCTTGGCGATGGTGGACGGCACGCGTCGAGCGATCCTCGGCGGCATCACTTTGGCGGCCGGTGCGCTCTCAGTGCGGACTTCGTCGGCCGCCGAAGCAGACGGACATGCGGCCGGGTACGATGTGGCCCCTGCTTCAAAATTCGCATCGACGATCCCACGCAAGGTGGGCGATGCCGTCAGTTTCACGACCTCGCTCGACAAAGGCTCGCTCAAAGCGACATCGGGCGGCTGGGCGCGAGACGTGACAGCGAGAATACTCCCTATCGCAACGGACATCGCCGGAGCACACCTTTATCTCAACGCTGGCGGCGTCCGCGAGATGCATTGGCACACGTCGGATGAATGGTCGTATATTCTTGCCGGTCGCTGCCAAGTGACCGTGGTGGACCCGAGCGGGGAGATGGAGGTCGCGAATTATGGGCCGGGCGACCTGTGGTATTTCCCAAAAGGTCACAGCCACGCCATTCAGACCTTGGGGGCTGAACCCTGCCACGCCATTCTCGCCTTCAACGACGGTCTCTATGGAGAGCATGGAACCTTCGGTCTCAGCGATTGGGCGAGCCGGCTAGACCCTGCGATGATGGCGCAGGTCTTCGGGATGCCCGAGGACTCGATCGCAGGCATCCCATCCGGCGAGGTCTATATTCGTCAGGGCGCTCTGATGCCTCTCGACGGGCCGCAATCCCGGGCCACCAAGGTGCTCAGCCGATCCCGCACGCACCGATACCCCATGCTGGCAGCCGGTCCCCAGACGAGCTCAGACGGCGGATCGCTGGCGATTGCCTCTGCCGAAGAATATCCGATGTCCGCGGGCATGACGGGTATGTTGTTGAGGCTCCAGCCCGGCGCTCTGCACGAGCCGCACTGGCATCCAAACGCAAATGAATGGCACTACGTTTCTCGCGGACGGACGCGCGTGACGCTCTTTGCCCCGGACAAGCGGCTCTCTGTCGCCGAACTTTCCGCCGGAGATTGTGCTTACTTGCCACGCGGGTGTGGTCACACGGTGCAGAATATCGGCAAGGAGGAATGCGAAGTCGTAGGCGTGCTCGACAGCGGGTCCTATCAGGAAACGTCGCTGTCGGACTGGATGCAACGTGTCCCGGCACATCTTCTGGCCAATAATCTCGGCCTTCCCGACGAGGCGTTCGCGAAACTTGCGCGCAAGAAATCTGTCATCATAGCAGCGGCTTAGAGCGTCTGGAGGCTGTTATGGACCGTCATTCGGAGATACCAGATGAAGGGGCATGACCTCTTCACGCAGATCCTACCCATCCGATGTCTCCGATGACGAATGGGCGCTGGTCGTCTCGTACCGACGCTGTTGCGTGAGGATGCGGAGCAAGGCGAGCACGGCTTGCGCGAGGTGTTCGACGGCCTGCGCCACGTGATGAAGACAAGGGGCACCGTGGCGGTGGATGCCCTACGATCTGCCACCTTGGGAAGCCGTCTACCAGCAAGCGCGGCGCTGGCTGGCGGCGGCGGCTTCGAGCAACTCGCCGACGAATCCCGTACGCTGCCGCGCCTCGTCACCGGCCCCAATCCAGAACCAAGTGCCGCCATTCTCGACGGCCGGACCCTGCGCTCGATGCCCGAGAGTGGCGCGCGGGCCGGCTACGATGAAGCCAAGCGCAAGAAAAGCTCCATGATCCGCTTGGCCGTCGAGACGCTTGGCCACCTTCTGGCCCTGCGCGTCACGCCCGCCGACGCCGACGCCGACGACTGCGCCCAGGTCGGGCGGCTGGCGGAGGCTATGCAAGCCACCAAGCTTCAGAGCTGAGACAACATGAAGGATTGACGGTCTGCGTCAGCGTATTCCCTGAGCGTAACAATTTCTCGCGTCGGGACAAAGTCTCGTTGCACGAGTCGATGACGCATGCATCGAACGAGCCTAATTTGCCCTATACCTGGGACGTCAACTTCCCGATCTGCGTCCCGTTCGGCCGAGCGGCAGCCGTGGGTGCAAGTTCGCTTCCGCATGGCTTAAAGCTATACCTTGAGAAAGATGGACATTCAGGGGACAGGCCAAATTTCGAATTCTATCCAGGAAGCGAGCTTCACCCGCGGGTCGCCGTTCTCCGACAGATGCAGGTATGGTTCAATCAGATCGTAAACTCTGGATGCTTCATTCGAGCCTTTCCTGCATTGATGGCGTCGGGTGATTGACAAGCTGCCCCCCTATGAAAGGGCAAATCCGAGATCTCCAGGCGACGTTAGTTCACTGCGAAGATGCCTTAAACTGTTTACGCCGCTCTGAAGATTGCGTTATACCTCAACGGGAAAATTGAAGGCATCCCACAAAGAGCGCTCCGATTGCGGATCTGGAAATCCACCAACGAGCCAAGCAATCTACAAATAGCCTGTTTGCTTTGGTTGTAAATACTGTATTGGGCGCGTATTTGAACGCATTCTAGCACATCAAAAGATTCGACGCAGTTCCAGCGTCAGCTAAAAATAATTTTACCAAAACTATTGAGCTGAAAATTGGGCTTCAGAAGTGGAACTTATTATCAATGATCTATTTAGCTGTCAACCACTGTGGCAGTTTAGTCGATCGCATGTAAATCGATAAATGAGGTGCGATATGTACCATAGAGTCTATAATAAAAAACCTGACATTTTTGTTGTAAAATCAACCGTGACCGAAGATCTGTTCGACGAGTTCGCAATGGCGTGCGGGGCGACCTATCAGGCAACCATTCGGCACGCACGAGTCACGGCAGCATTGGAGCAGGGAGTTTTTCGTATTCAAAGATTTGATATTTGGACCAACGATGAATCAGGAACGAAAAAGAAAATCGGCCAATTTTTGATCACAAAAGGTTTTAAGAACCTAAAGTTTCACCCAGGAATTTGTCTCCTTCAAGGTCATGAGCATCTTTGGAGTGAGGCTATGAGAATGGCTCTTGAAGCTCTGGGTGAGGGACGGTACGTTTATGGGTCACGTTTCAGTCTAGAAGATCCGCGCGAAGACGAGATTGAGTGTATTCGAGGAGCTTATATTATCGAAGTCCATGACCATGTCGTCGAAGCGGTGGATTTTTCTCAATGGCCGACGTGGAATCATTATGTAAAAAACGTTAGCAACAACATCCGAAGGAACATTAAATATTTTGCAGAAAATACTCAAAATTATGATATAGAAATAAAGACTGGTATAAAATTCATACGCCATATTCCGTCTCTGGTTTTCAGTCGATACAAGATGTATCAAAGAAAGTCGGTCAAGTGCAGTCCTTATGGGATGGTAAGGATGTACCTTACTCGATTGCTGAGTTCTGGACGCAATTCGTATAGCGCTAGATTGCAAATCGATAAATCGAATAAGGCGACCTTTAGCGGGATCCAGTTCGGTGCTTTGGATTTCTACATGGACGGCGCTTCGGATGATAACGTCAGGGGCTGCGGATCATTTCTCGTTCTCGAAATGCTTGCGAGACTTTTCAACCGGTCGCCCAATGGAAAATTCGTGCTTGGAAGTGATCCCAATCCAATTCGAGATCGAGAATCGAAATACACAACGCGACATCGTTATCGCCAAGACTTAAGGATATCATACTTTCCGACCAGCACAGTTGATTTTTATTACAAATCTCCAATAGATTGAGATCGTCCCTAATTCAAAATTATTATCAATCAAACACCGTATAACAAAACTATCTATAAAATTATTGATTCGGTACTTAAGGTCGAGTCAGTGCTTTAAACGATATTATTTATCTGTCAGATGGAGTGGAAATACAATACGGCGTGTTCGATCTTGAGATATAGAAATATGCTCATCGACAATCGGTTTTATTTGTCGTTGCCTGCTGGAGCTGAGATCTACGCCCCGTCGGTTGGCGGCGGGTTTTTGGGTAAGGCGTTGATGGGCTGAGGAGCGTTTCCGATGCCGTCATCCCTGTCGATCAATCTGCGCGAGCGGGTTGTTGCGACCCTGACGGGGAGGCGCGACCTGCCATGGCTCCGCCGCCCGCTTCGAAGTCAGCGTGTCGCGTGCCAGCCGCTGGGCGAAGCGCGTGCGGAAGGAGGGACAGATCGCATCGTGGGCGCAGCGCAGCGATCGGCGCTCGCAGGCCATCGAGGTCCAAGCCGATCCGATCCAAGCAACTTACGAAGCGCATCCTGCGATCTGTCTGGACGAACTGCGCGATGCCCGGGCCGTGCAGGGTGTGGCAACCAGCACAGGCGCGCTGGCTCGAATCTTCGCCCGGCAAGGCATCACCCGTAAAAGGCGGCGCTGCGCGCGGCTGAACCGTCGCGGGCGGACGTGACGGCTGCCCGTACCGTCCAAAATCCCTGAACCGCCATCCGGCGAGCATCCGCCCGCTCATACCGCTAGGATGTCGAAACAGCAGCAATGCCGCAGGATACAAAACGATTCGGCTGTCGCTTCATGATTGGACGCGACTCGACGCAATTTGTTTGATCGATATCGGACGTTGCGGATTTTGCTGTTGCAGCCTCGTAATGCGCTTTCCAAGCCGCGCGCACGGTTCGGCAATCAGAACATGAAAGGCCCAGCCACTCGTCAATACTAAGGGATAGACAATAATTATCATGGACCAAAGGGGAAGGACGTTTTGAAGAAAAAACGTGACGGTCGCCAGGATTGGCACTTGCACGAGGTAGACGCTGTATGAAATCCTTCCCAGGAATTGTAGCGGCGGAGCCAATAAAAAACGTTCGATCCGACCTGGCGCGAGTGCTGCGGATATGACGAAAACCGATCCGGTTGCGACGCCAATATTGTGAAAGGCGTGTGTCTGCGACCAATGAGTTTGAACCATCAGCAGGCCGGCACACATCACGAACTCGCCGGCGTGGTATTTTGAGGTCGTCTCGAAGAACCGCCGGATTCTATCCAGATTGAGGGCCATCGAGGCGCCGATGACAAAAAATATCGTGTAATAGGCAGTATGTTGGAGTTCCCACAAAATGGTTCCGGTCAATGAAGTCTCAGGCACGGATCTGAAGAGGACGTGTATTGCTGCTACGATGAGAAAGCATCCCAGAATAAGAATTAATGATGCTCTCCATTTCCATGAGATCATGGGTATCATAAGCAGAGGAAACAGGAGCGAGACACGCATTTCCCAAACAAGGGAATGAACAGCTCCGTTGAGGCGGAAGTTCGTCTGCCCCAGCATCAGTGCATGCTGCACGAGGTTTTCGATCGTAACAGGTGCCGACCACGTCTCGGTATTAATCCAATTGCTGCCCCCGGAAATATGAAAAATCGGTTGAAGAAAATAGACTGCAACGGCCGCAATCGCAATAATCGCAACATACGGAAGATAAATTCGGGAGATGCGCTTGACCAAGAATGCGCGATACTGCGGAGGGTGTCCTTCGATCCAAGGCAGAGCCAGCACCAAACCACTCAGGACATAGAAGAGCGTGACCGCTTCATAGCCCGACCAAAAAATCCTCGCCGGGGTATAGAACAGGATATATTCCGTGACGGATCTCGCTTCCGTTGTCGAGTCGGAGTAGAAATAGTCGCTGTAAGCGGGAATGATCGTAAGGCAGTGATGATTGAGCACGATGGCCGCTGCAAGGCCACGAACCGCGTCGAGAGCATGCAAGCGCTGTGGTAATCCCGCATCGATTTTGGCGAGATCGCTATCCGTCGCAAGATTGTTTGCAGTCCTATCCGGCATGACAATATTCGCCTTCCTCACATGCCCTTTTGGAATAGCTCTTATCTCGTTGCGGGTGTTGTCGTACGGATCATCTGCGGGCTCAATGGCGATTTGGGGGAGCGCTTTGGTTGTAGGTCCGCGCTTCGGAGCCGAATGGAAACTGGCGCGAAATTGCCGCCGAGCAGATTGTCGGGAGCAGCCGTCTCTCAGCTTGGTTCACCGGCTCGAAGAGGTTTGTCTTTTGGTTCGACGCCACGTCCGAGGGTTTCACAATCGTCGTCGAGATGTCCGATCAAGCAAGAGCCGGCGCTTGATCAAGGCTGCGGCGACGCGGTGAGAGCCCAAGCGTCTGCGCGCGCGACATGATTTTATTCAAGACTCTGATAATGTTTGGAAATGCTGCGCTGCGAAGGCCGCGTTCTGCGCCAAGTTTCCATGGAAGTGCCGCCCCGACGGAGCCAGTCTGTCACCTGATTCCGTCCCGTGAAGAGAGCGTTGAGAATGCTCGCCAGGTCCTACGGCGTCACTCGGATCTCGCCTGCCGGTCGACCTCTGGCCATCCACGCGAGGCCGGTGATGTCACGCGGTGATCCTCTGATCAGCATGGGCTTGGCCTTCAAATTTCGGTATCGCGATCCTGCCGAGGGTGAATTGATCCGCTCATCGTTCGGGCTGCTGGATTTGGATCGGCAGAAAACGGATTCGGCCATCGTCGCTGCGATGGACCGAATTGCTGCCGCAACTTTGCAACCCAGGGGCGCGCCGATCGGAACTTTTATCGAAAGGCCTATTTTCTCAAATGTGGGAGATCATTAACCGTTTTTTAACCATGTCTATCGAATTGCTGATCTGCTTGACCGGATGGCGACAAGCCTCTTTGGGCACAGATGATGCATATGGGACGATCGATTTCGCTTCGGGTCCTGCTGGCCGCGATCCTCGTGGTCGCGGTGCTTGCCGGCGGTGCCTGCGTGCTGCTCGTCGGCTCTGAAGATGCTGCGGAGACTGCGCGCAGGAGCGGAGCGGACGTCCGTCGTACGGCGAACCTGATTTCCGACAGGCTGAGCGAGGAATTGGCGACGGTCGGGCGTGATGTCGGCCTTGCTGCGGAAAACACGGTGCTCGGGCGCGAGGGGAACGGGACGACGGTCCAGCAAGTCCTCGGACGCTGGCGTGCTCTTCATCCGGGATATGCCGACATCCTCGTCGCCGACAGGAGCGGTCGCGTGCTGGTCACCGCGAGCGGGTCGCTCGCCGGCGCCGACGTGTCCGGGACGACCTGGTTTTCGCGCGGTCTATCCGGGATCGTGATCGGCGACGCGAGCGATCGCACCCGCACGGGCGGCGACGTCCCGCCGAACGTGATCATCGGCGCGCCCGTTCGCGCCGGCGGCACAACGGAGATCGGCGTCCTCGCGGTCCAGCTCAAGCCGGACTGGATCCAGGAGGTGGTCGCCGCCCTGCGCCGCAACCTCGGGGGTGCGGCACGCGACTCCGCCATTCAAGTCATGAATGCCGGCGGGCGTACGCTTCACCGGTCGACCGGCTTGGCGCAGGTGGGTCGAACCCATGAGGCCACCGCAGCCATCGCCGAAGGCGCCGGGCTCGGGTGGATCGTTTCGGTCAAACAGCGCGATCTCGTCGAGGACGCCGCGGGCGCAGGCCCCGCCACGTTCCTCGCCCTCGCCGCGGCGGCCCTCGGCGCGGCTTATATCGGCGGCGCGGTCGGGGGACGGCTCGGCCGCAACGTGCAACGGATCGCCGACGCGGCCCGTCAGGACCGGGTGGATCTGCTCCGTCGTGATGTGCCCACGGCCGATCTCGCCAACCTGGCCGATGCCGTCGGCGCCTGCATCGGGCGAAGCCAGGGACGGGAACGCCTGCTCGGGGAGTCCCGGGGAGCCCTGGCACGCAGCCGCGACCGCGTCCGCTCGGCGAGGCTGCTCGGGGGCTTCACGAGTTGGGAGGTCGACCTGCGGAACGGGCAGGTGACCTGGGCAGACGGCGCGGCCGCCGCGGTCGAGAATGCCGCCGAGCGGGCGTGTACGCTCGAGGAGATGCTCGCGCGGATCGAGGTCGACGACCGCGCGCTGCTCAAGAACACGATGCGCGCCGTATGCGAGGAGCCCGGCTCCATCCGAGAGGCGGTCATTCGTTCTCTCGCCGGTCCCGAAGACAGCGCTGGCCGCCGCCTGGTCCTGCGCCTCACCGCCGTCGCGCTCAACGGGCAACCGGTCCGTCTCCACGCCTTGACGCGTGAGATCGCCCAGGTCGCCCTTCCCGCGCCGTCCACCGGATCCGTCGCGCCGGGGGCCGTGCTGGCGGAGGTCGGTGAACCGCCGGCCGCCTTTCCGGCACAGGCGATTGTCGCGGGGATCGCGCACGACATCGGCGGCGCCCTCGACGCGATCTGGGCCGACCTGCGCAACATCGAAAACGATGCCGCCTTCGCGGATGACAACGCGATGGAGACCGCACGGCGCGATGTCGCCCGTGGTTCCGCACTCTTGAAGCGCATGTTGGCGCTCGTCCAACCCGACAGCCCGGTCGTGCAGAACGGCGACGCCGCGCGCGTCGTGACCGAGACCGTCGACTTCATCCGCGCGGCGATCTTGCCCGGGCTCGTGCTGACGCCGTGGGCGGGCACCCTGCCAAAGCTCGCATGCGGCATTCGCGAATTGGAAGTCGCCCTGCTCAACGTCGCCAGCGATGCACGCGCCTCCCTCCCGACCGATGCGATCGTGAAGCTTTCGGTCGAGGAGGCGTCTGATCACGGCGACGCCCAGATCGGCCTGCGGGCCCGATTCTCGGCCCCGGACGGCTTCCGGGCCGATCGTGGCGTCGCCGCGGTCCGGGGCCAGATGGACGCGATCGGTGGGGCCATCGGCGTCGCGACTGCGAACGCGGGCATCACCATCACCCTGACGTTCCCGATCGCACGGGAGAGCCTTGTGCCATCCGATCCCGCCCGTGAGGCGGAACAAGTCCTGCTCGTCGAGCCCGATGCCGTCCTTCGCGCCTCGACGGCCGAGAGCCTGATCGGTCGCGGCTATGCGGTGACGCCCGTGGCGTCAACGGAGGAGGCGAGCGAGGCTCTCGTCGAGTCCCGCGCCTACGCCGTCCTGCTGTGCGCGCATGCGATGCCGGCGGTGGACGGGGTCTTTCTGGCCGACGTCGTGTCGCGCACGCATCCGGCGACGGCCATCGTGCTGATGGCACCCGACGCGATCCCTCTCCGGGGCAACGCTGCGGTCCAAACACTGCGCAAGCCGTTCAGCTCGCAGGATCTCGTCGATGCCCTCGCCGGCGCGACCAAGCCGTCGCGCCGCGCCGATGCTGCGTGATGCCTGACCGGGCACGGGGACGCCGGTTCGCTCGAAGTCGACGTCCCGATCGCTTGCGCTGATCTGGAGTTGTCCGTCTCTCGACCGGAACACAGCTCCGCGTTGCGGGGGGCTGCACGGTCTTCGGTTCCTGACGACGTCGATCTATCGCGCCGAATGAAGGCGATCGATCCTTTTCACGCCCGTTCATTGATCGAGCGCGTGGAGGGTCTTGATCTCCGCTTCGGCGTGAGGTTCCCTTCGCCGCGTCGAAGCGCCGTGTTGCACGGGATTTCCTAAGTGTAGGAAAAAGGCCACAGGGCGTCCTGCCCGGCCGGCGCAGATTCGCGACGCGCATCCTGTCGCGGACCAGCCGGAAGGAAACATCGTCCCTCTCTCGTCGATCAGGGGGGGGCGACATAGCGTATTGCCGGCGGAGCTTTGGATCGTGAGCCCGTCCGGATCGGCGTCCGACCTTTTATCGGCGTCGTCACCGCCGACGAGCGCACCGATGTCACGGAGTCGATTGCGACCGGTGTCGCCACCTCTTGGCTCCGGATCTCCGGGCAGGTCTTACCTGTGCGTGTTCCAGCTCGAAGATTGACTTCCCGACAGCTTTCCGTCTGAAACGCTGCACCTGATCGCCTGAGACATTCTATCGGCCAGCACGGCCTCAATTCAGCACCGCGATCCGCGCAGAAAGCCTACAAAGTCAGCAAATTTAGACTGCAGATCTGAGCAATATATCGCCACTACAACCAATGGTTGAATAATCTAAGCACATTTAGAGGTCCCAGATATTGGGCGTTAACCATCCTTTAATCCTTATGAAGCTCTTTGTGCCGCGGGACATCGGCGCGCCGCGATGATCCGCCTGCACCCTCGGACGACATCATGACGAAGATTCGCGCTGGTCTCTGTGTCTTCGGAGCAATTGCGACGCTGGCTACGCCCAACGTCGTCGCGGCGGCCGACTGGTACACCGGCGCGGAACGGGAATCCGTGCAGGACGACTACATCGTCGCGATCGACTCCGCAGCCACCGTGACCTCGAACAGCTCGGCGTTCGGTGTCGTCACCGCGACGATCGCGCCAGTGACCCCGCTCAACGAGAGCGGTCCGCGCATCCGGCTGCAGGGCGTGGCCGGTACGTATTCCTATCCGTCCTCCACCGGCCGCACCGTGCGCGGCGAGCAGGAGGAGGGCACCGCCATGCTGGGCTATGAATGGATCTGGCAGCAGGCCGCGCTCGCCGGTTACGTCGGCGTGAACATCCGCAGCAATTCGCTGTCCGTCATCGATCCGAACAATCCCGTGCTCGGAACCGGCATCGGCGCGAAGGTCGCCGCCGATCTCTATCTCAATCCGACGGCGAACACTCTGTTCGCCGCCAACGCCTCTTATTCGACGCTGTTCAGCGCCTACTATGTCCGCATGCGGGCGGGTTTTGCCGTGGCCGATGGTGTCTTCGTCGGCCCGGAGGCGACGCTGCTGGGTGATGCGTTCTTCAACCAGTGGCGATTGGGCGCTCATCTTACCGGATTCACCATCGGGCCAATGAAGTTCTCCGTTGGCGCCGGCTACGCATATGATCGGATCCAAAAGGGTGGTTATTACACCAGCGTCGAAGGTCGAGCAGCCTTCTGATGAACCTCCGGCCGAAAGACAACCGTTGAGCGCCGCAATCCGGCAGTAACCGTGCCTGCATCCGAGACTCCCGCGATGCTCGACATTCTTTGATTCGAGGGATCGAGCCCGTGACATCCGTCCTCGTGCGTGCAGTCTGGCTTGTGAGTGCTGCCGTGGTGCTGCTTCTGCTGGCACAGCCGGTCGGAACCTCGATCCAGCTGGAGATGAGCCTCGGCGCGATCGGTCTGATGATCCTCCTCTGGCTGTTCGCGCGGGGGCAGGTCGGGCGTTCGGTGTTCCTGGCGGTCGGCAGCCTCATCGTGCTGCGCTACCTCTACTGGCGCCTGTCGAGCACGCTGCCGCCAACGACCGACCCCTTCGGCTTCGCCGCGGGCGTGACGCTGGCGCTGGCCGAGGTCTATTGCTTCTACATCCTCATGGTCAGCCTGATCGTGAACGCCGATCCGCTGACGCGCGCCCTCGTGCCGGCGGATGACGATGCGGACCTGCCGACCGTCGACATCTTCGTGCCGAGCTACAACGAGGACCGGCACATCCTCGCCACGACGCTGGCGGCGGCCCGCTCCCTCGATTACCCGGCCGGCAAGCTCACGGTCTGGCTTCTGGACGACGGCGGGACCGATCAGAAATGCACCGATTCCGATCTGGCGGCCGCGCAGGAGGCGCGCACGCGCAGGGCGGACCTGCAGACGCTCTGTGCGGAGCTCGGCGTCTCCTACCTGACCCGGAGGCGCAACCTGCACGCGAAAGCGGGCAACCTCAACAACGGTCTCCAGAATTCCGGCGGCGAGGTCGTGGTGGTGCTCGATGCCGACCACGTGCCGTTCCGCTCCTTCCTGCGCGACACCGTCGGCCACTTCGCCGAGGATCCGAAGCTGTTCCTCGTGCAGACGCCGCACGCCTTCCTCAATCCCGACCCGGTGGAACGGAACCTCGCCACCTTCGATCGCATGCCGTCGGAGAACGAGATGTTCTACGCGATCGGCCAGCGCGGCCTCGACAAGTGGAACGGCTCGTTCTTCTGCGGCTCGGCCGCGCTTCTTCGCCGGACCGCCCTGGAGGAGGCCGGCGGCTTCTCGGGCGTGACCATCACCGAGGATTGCGAGACCGCCTTCGAGCTCCATTCGCGCGGTTGGACCAGCGTCTACGTCGACAAGACGCTGATCGCCGGGCTTCAGCCGGCGACGCTCTCGGACTTCATCGGCCAGCGATCGCGCTGGTGCCAGGGCATGCTCCAGATCATGCTTCTGAAGAACCCGATGTTCAAGCGCGGCCTCAAGCCGATCCAGCGCCTGTGCTACCTGTCGAGCATGACGTTCTGGTTCTTCCCGATTCCGCGCCTGATCTTCATGATCGCGCCGCTGCTGTACATCTTCCTCGATATGAAGATCGTCATCGCGAACGTGGATGAGGCGGTGGCCTATACGGCGACTTACATCCTCGTCAATTTGATGATGCAGAACTATCTCTATGGCCGCGTGCGCTGGCCGTTCGTGTCGGAGCTGTACGAATACGTCCAGGGCCTGTTCCTGATCCGGGCGACGGCGGCGGTGATCCTGTCGCCGCGCAGGCCCCAGTTCAAGGTGACGGCCAAGAACGTGACGCTGGACCGCGACCAGCTCTCCCCCCTGGCGCTGCCCTTCTTCCTGGTGTTCGCGGTCCTGCTGACGGGCTGTTGCGTGGCGAGCTATCGCTACCTGTTCGAGCCGGGCGTCACCAACCTGATGCTCGTCGTCGGCCTGTGGAACGGCTTCAACCTGATCACCGCCGGTGCCGCTCTGGGCGTTGCGGCCGAGCGGCGCCAGACCGAGACCAGCCCGTCGCTGGCCGTCGACCGCCGCGCCGTCCTCACCCTCAACGGAATGGCGGTCGACGTGGCCGTCGAGCGCATCTCGAGCGCCGGCTGCCAAGTCCGCATGGATGCCGTGGTTCCGATGCAGCGGAGCACCGACACCAACGCCGGCCTGCTTTCGGTTCCGCCGCGCGCCGGGCTGTCCGCGGAGGCCGTCCGGGCTGCGATCCCGGTGCGGCTCACGGCGATGACGGCGGCCGGCGAGGAATCCGTGTGGCGGCTCGACTTCGAGACCCTGCCGCCCGAGGCGTACTTCGTCCTCGCCGACCTCATGTACGGCGACGCGGACGCGATGGCCCGGTTCCAGCAGCGCCGGCGCGGTCACAAGAACCTGCTCGCCGGGATCCTGCAGTTCGTCTGGTGGGGAGTCGTCGGCCCGGTGCGCGCGGCAGCGTACCTGCTCAAGGGCAACCCGGCACCGGTCCCCGCCGCAGCGCCCCAGGTCGAGGTGCCGCTTCCCCGCACGGTGACGATGCATCGCCGGCTCGTCGACGGCGCCCGCGCGGAGCCGGCCGCCAACGTCGGATCGTCGGAGATCACCGTCCGGAGCCCGAAGCCGGTGCCGAAGGTCGAGGATGCGACGCCGGGCTGGCTCCAGATGATGCTGGACGCTGAGAACGCCGCTCTCGTCCGCGACCGCCGGCGCAATTCGGACTCGCCCCACCCAAGCGCCGGCTGAGACATGGCTCAGATTGATCTCCCCCCCGCCCGTGCGATCGCCGTCCGTTCGCTCCGCTGCCTCCGGGCCGCGATGGTGCTGGCGACCGGCCTGCTCCTGGCCCCCTGCGCCGGGGCGCAGAGCTTCCTCGGTCGCGGGGCTCCGCACGCCCTGACGATTCCCGGAGCGGACGAGGCGGCACGCCCCCCGCGCCGGGCCGAGGGCCCGTCGCCGGACGGCCCGGAGGCCGGGACGCCGGTCCCCGTGTCGCAGGCCGCCGTATCACTGCCCCAGCGCCCGCTTCCCGCGACCGGCGAGAGCCTGCGGCTCAGCGGCGAGGAGGACGCCTTGCAATGGCCGGTCTACGTCACGGCCGAGCAGGCACGCGAGCGGCTGCGGCTTCGCGTCGGCTACCTCGCCGCCATCTCGGTGGTCCCGGAAGCCTCGTTCCTGACCGCGGCGGTCAACGACGTCGTCCTCGGCCGTACGCCGATCAAGGCGCCCGGTGCCGTCAAGGTGATCGAGTTCGACATCCCCGCGGGCGTGCTCAAGGCCGGGTACAATGCGATCGCGATCTCGGCGGTCCAGCGTCACCGTGTGGATTGCTCGCTGGCCGCAACCTACGAGTTGTGGACCCAAATCGACCCGTCCTGGACCGGTCTCGTGATGCCGGCGGGCGTCGAAACCGTGCGGTCCCTGCGCGACCTGCCCGCTGTGGCACCGGATGCGCGCGGCCTCGTGCCGCTGCGCGTGGTGCTCCGGAGCAAGCCGGGGTTCTCGACCTTCGAGAAGATCATCGCCCTGGTGCAGCGCGTCGCGCTCGCGGGCCGCTACGCCCACGTCTCCGTCGAGTTCGGGGCACCGCTCCAGGGGCCTGCGGGCCTCAACCTGGTCATCGGCTCGGCCGACGAATTGCGGGATCTGCCCGGTATCGATGCGGCCCAGGCCGCGACGGGGCAGGCTCTCGTCTTCCTCCCGGCCAACGCGGAGCGGGCCGCGACCCTGATCGTGCCCGGCAGCGGAGCCGCCGAGATCGAATCCGCCGGTGGGGTGCTCACCGCCTCCGCCTCGCGCGTCGCCGAAGGCAGCCCGCAGGGCCTGCGCCAGCTCGCGCTCGCCCGCGGCTTGGAGCTCGGCGGCGGCACCACGGTGCCCCTGTCCCGCTTCGGCGTGCAGAATCGCGAGTTCTCCGGGCGATTGTTCCGGACGGGCTTCGACGTGACCCTCCCCGTCGACTTCATCCCGGCCGACTACGGCAAGGCCATCCTGTCGATGGCGGGCGGCTATGCGGCCGGCCTCGAGACCGGCGCGCAGGTCATCGTCGACGTCAACGGGCGCAACGTCGCGAGCGACACGCTCCCCCGCGCCGAGGGCGAGGTCTTCCGCAGCTTGGCGATGCCGCTGCCGCTCGGCCGCTGGCGACCCGGCCGGAACCGTATCGAGATCACGGCGCGGCTGCCGTCGCGGGCCGACCGGACCTGCGAGGACAGCGGGGTCGAGGCGAAGCGCTTCCTGTTCCTCAACGACACGACGTTGACGCTTCCCCCCCTCGCACGCGCGCTGCGCCTGCCGGAACTCGCGGCGACCGCCAGCGGTGGATTGCCCTACCTTCGGACCGCGCAACGGCCGCGGCTGGTGGTGCCGACGCCGGACCGCGAATCGATGTCGGCCGCCGCCACCATCGCGGTCCGTCTCGCGCTCGCCGCAGGTCGCCCCATCGACTTCGAGATCGGAAACGAGAACGCGCTTCTGCGCAGGGCGCCGACGGTGGTCGTGGCGCCAGCCCGCGCCCTCGATCCGGAGGTGCTGCGCGCGGTCGGGCTCGACCCCGAGCAGATCCGGCGGATCTGGGAGACGCGGGCGACGGCGCTGCCAGCGCCCGCCCAGCCCGATGCGACCCCGGGCCTCAGCCTCGACCGTCTCCGCAACGACGTGCCGCCGGCCTGCGCCCTGCCGGCGTCCGCCTCGCGGACCGCTCTCGTGATGCCGCGCCGCGCCCGGGACGCGGACAGCGACGGCGAGACCCGCGATCTCGTCTCGTCCTGGAGCACCGCGGTGCGCAACCGCGACTCCGTCGGCGACATGCTGTCGAACGCGACGGGCAGGCTCGGCAGCGCGGCAACCGAGACCATGGCCGCGGCGACGGGGTGGCTCACGGATCAGGTGCGCGAGGATCCGGTGACGATCGGCATCGGAGCATCCCTCGTCGTCGGCCAGGGCATGGCGGGCCACGATCCTGACACGGCGATCACCGTCTTCACCGCACCCAACGGTGCCGCCCTTCAAGCATCCGCCATCTGCCTGAGCGCTCCCGTCGTGTGGAACCAGCTCGAGGGACGCGTCGCCGCCCTCGACGCCAACGACGGCGCCCTGACCACCTTCGCCGCGCGCCAGGGCCAGATCGTGGAGACCGTTCCGCGGACCTTCGAGAACACGCGCCTCGTGCTGGCGGGGTGGTTCTCGACCAATCCCAACACCTTCGTCCTCACCCTGCTCGCGGCGGCCGTCCTTCTCGGCCTCAGCACGCAGGCGATGCTCCGCGGAGTCGGCCGCAGGAGCCAGCCGATCCCCGACGCGCGGCGGGACGCCGACGGGGACGACCGGGAGTCCGACCGATGAGCCCCTTGCGCCGGCGCCTCGCCGCCCTTCTCCTGGTTCCTCTCCTCGCGCTGCCGGCGGCGGCGCAGGCGCCCGCGCCGCCGGACGGCGTCGGTGAGGCATCGTCCCGCCCGGCTGGACCGCCGACGATGTTCAACGCGATCGGCGATATCGGTGCCTGGCGCAGCTACCGGAGCCGCTTCGTCACGCCCGAGGGCCGCGTGGTCGATACCGGCAACGGCCGCATCAGCCACAGCGAGGGCCAGGGCTACGGCATGCTGCTGGCCGTCGCGGCCGGAGACCGCGACGCCTTCCAGCGCATCTGGGGCTGGACCCGAGCCAACCTGATGGTCCGTCCCGACGCGTTGCTCGCCTGGCGCTGGGAGCCGGACAAGCGGCCGGGCGTGGCCGACGTCAACGATGCCACCGATGGCGACATCCTCGTCGCCTGGGCCCTGGCCGAAGCCGCTGAGGCTTGGTCGGACGAGGGGTACCGCCTCGCGGGCCGCCGCATCGCCGTCGACGTCGCGCGGCGCACCGTCCTGTTCAAGGCGGAAGGCGGGCCCCTGCTCCTGCCGGCCATCGCAGGCTTCTCGGCCGAGGACCGGGCGGACGGCCCGGTCGTGAACCTGTCGTACTGGGTGTTCCCGGCCTTTCCGCGGCTCGCCGCGCTCGCACCGGAGTTCGATTGGGGACGCCTGAATACCGTCGGGCTCGACCTGATGACGCGCGCCCGCTTCGGCACGTCGAGGCTGCCGACCGAATGGATCGCGATGCGCGGCGGCGTGCCGAAGCCGGCGGAGGGCTTTCCGGCGACCTTCTCCTACAACGCGGTCCGTGTGCCGCTCTATCTCGCGATGGCGGGATACGAAGATCGAAAGGCCTACGAACCCTTCGTGAAGCTCTGGTCCGCATCCGGTTCCGCGGGCATGCCGATCCTCGACATCAACAGCGACCAGACGGTGGGCCAGCTTCAGGAGCCCGGCTACGCGGCCGTAGCCGCCCTGGCCGCCTGCGCCGGGACCGGTGCCGCGCTGCCGCCGAGCTTCGCCGAGCCGGCCGTCTCCGAGAACTACTATCCCGCCACCCTCCATCTCCTGGCGCTCGCCGCCGCCAACACGAGGTATCGCTCATGTCTCGGGCGTTGAGACGAGGCGGCGCAGCCCTGTCGCTGCTGGCGGGCCTGAGCCTCGATGTGGCGGGAACGGCGACCCAGGCGCGGGCACAGGGCGCGCCGGACGCGGCGAGCACCGTCCTGCGCGACGACCGGCGCGCGCCAGTGATCCTCGGCGCGACCAGCGCACCGTCGTCGGAGATCGTCGACGAGAGTGGGCTTCGCTACTACGCCGCGCAGCGCCAGAACGAGCGGGTGCAGACCGAGATCGCCCGCCTGCGGCGGCGCTATCCCAACTGGACCGTGCCGACCGACCTCGACACGCTGAAGCCGAGCCCCCCGGAGGAGGCTCCGCTCTGGGACCTCTTCACCGCGGGACGGGTCAACGAGGTGCGCGCGGCGATCGCCGCGCGGCAGGCGGCCGATCCCGAATGGCGTCCCTCGGACGACCTCGCGCGCAAGCTCAACCGCGGGACCCTGCGCAGCGAGGTCAAGGCCGCTGAGGCGAAGGGTGATTGGGACCGGATCCGCGCCCGCGTCGACGCCGCACCGGACACGCTGCGCAACCTCGACATCGACATCGCCTGGACCGTCGCCGAGGCCTACGCGCGCACCGGCTACACAGCCCAGGCCGTCAACGCCTACCGCACCATCCTGACCGGTCAAACCGACACCGCCCTGCGGCTCGCCACCATCCAGAAGGCGATGGCCAACCTGCCGATGGCACAGGTCGAGCCGCTGCTCGCCATGGGCCATTCCGCCGCCGACGGGAGCAGCGAGTTCCAGGCGATTCGCCCCGACGTCACGCGGGCACGGATCGCGGCCGTGCTGCACGAGGAGCCGGCCGGGAAGATCGAACCGGCGGACCTCGCTGCGCTGAGCGACGCCGTGCGCAAGGCGGCGGACCCCGCCGAGCTCAGCCTGCTCGGATGGTATGCCTATCACCGCCGCCAGTTCCGCGAGGCGCTCGACTGGTTCAAGGCCGCCATCGCCCGCGGGGGCGATGCGCGGATCGCGACCGGCCTCGCCCTCTCGCTTCGCGAGCTGGGGCAGGAGCGCGAAGCCGAGGAAGTCGCCTATGCGTGGCGTGGCCCGTCCGTGACCAACGCGGCGCTCTACCTCGACATGATGGGACGCCGGCTGACACGGCCACCGGTCGCGGCCGTCGATCCCGCGCGCCTCGACCGCTTCGCCAAGCTCGTTCTGATGACGACCTCCGGCGAGGGTGCGCAGGCGTTGGGCTGGTACGCCTACAACGCCTGCCAGTTCGAGGCCGCCGCGGACTGGTTCCAGCGTGCGAGCGCATGGAAGCCCCAGGAAGCCGCCGTTCTGGGCTACGCGCTCACCCTGAGCCGCCTGAAGAAGACCCGCGAGTTCCTCGAGGTGGTGAACCGCTACGATGGCCTGTTCCCGACGGTGGTGGATCTGGTCTTGCCGGCGCCCGACGCCCAGGCATCGGGACCCTGCGACCCCGTCCGCGACCCGCCGGCCGCGCGGGCAGCCGCCGCCGCTCAGGTTCGCGTCCCCAAGCCGGTCCCGGCGGCGGTCCTCGGCCGGGCGTTGCCCGTGCGGCGCGGCGAGTTTCCTTTGCCGGTCGCCGCCGAGAATCCGTTCCGCTTCCCCGAGCCGTCCGAACGTGGCCGCGAAGCGGACTTTCTGCGCGACGCCAAGGCGCTACAACCTTTGATTGCTCGTCGCGTGCCCGGTGTCCCGGCGATGCCCTACGAACGCTACGGCTTCACCCTGCTGCCGGCCTGGAACGGCATGGACCGTCCGACATCGCAGGCTGCGCTGCCGCTGCCGCCCGCCGGCACGCTGGCCCATGCGGATGCCCCGAACCTGACGCAGGGGGACCCATCCCGCACCGCCGAGGCGCACGACGGCGATCGGTTCGGTCCCTTCGACACCGCGTCCGACAGATCTCGCACCGATTCGCGCAGCACGGGACTGGACCGATGATCCCGTTCTCATTCCCCGGTGTCGGCCGGCCTCTGCGCCGCTCCGGCAGCATCCTGCTGTTGACCGGTCTTCTGGCGGCCTGCAACACCGCGCAGGAGGCGCGCGGGCGGGTCGCGTTCGTGGCGACGGCCTACGCCTCCGGCGAAGGATCGCCCCAGCGCGTGCCGCTCGTGTCGCTCCCCGATGCCGGGTCGGCCGTTCTCGTCGACGAGTCCCGCCGCCGTGGCGCCCTGCATCAGAAGATCGTCTTCGGCCGCGATGGCAGCAGCCGGGCCGACCTGAGCTTGGGGACCGCCGGCTCGGGCATTTCCGGCATGGCCAAGCCGACGCGGCTCGGAATCGCCGCCGAACTCGCCCAGCTGCCCGACGGGCCGTACCGCGTGTCGCGTGAGCCGGCGCGCAACGCCTATGGCCCGGTGGGCGTGGCGCTGAACGGGCGCTGCGCGTTCGCGTGGCAGTGGATCGAGGATCTGCACGGCATCGGATTGGGCGACACGTCGGAGATGCCGGGCCGCATCTCCGCGTCGCTCAGGGTCCATCATTGCAGCCGCGGCTCGTCCGAATCCCTGATCCGCGACTTGTCCCGCCTGCGCCTGGGCGCGGCTCTTCCCGAACGGATCGCCCGGGCGCCGCGACGCGCACGCCCAGCACGGGCGCCGGAGAAGATGCAGGTTTCCAGCACGCCGGACCCCGTCGCCACGATGACGCCGCCCGCGGTCGCCCGCCCGCTCGTCACCGTCAATGGCAGCCGGACCCTCGTGAGCATCCCGCCGGATCGGCGCACCGCGGACTATGCTGTCGATTCCGGTCGCCCGGTGGTGCCGAGGCCGGGCGCTGCCGGATCCGAGGCGCTCGATCAGCCGCGCTACCTCACCGATCCTGGGCCGGCACGGCCATCCTCGAGCGCCCCGGCGACGCAACCGCCCCCCAGTCGACGCGACGCCCTGTCGACGGACCTTCCGGCGCAAGCCTATCGCGGGCCGACCCCCCCGCCGTTCGGTTGGTGAGGCCACCGACCACGCTCTCGAGGAAGACGAGGGCGGCCGGAACCGATTCCGGCCCGAAACGTCAGTATCCGTTTCGGGCGACATCGACAGGGAATCCCTGCCGTGTCGTCCGTGTCCGATAGCAGATGTAGCCGTAGGGACCGTACCATCGGCTGCCGTTCCAGCACGGACGCTGCAGCGGTCGCAGGTCGATGATGCCCGGCTCCGGCCAGCCTGCCGAGGCGTAGATCGGGGCGGGCCGCGCGACAGGCTGATCAATCGGCTGTGCGCTCACCGCGGATCCGAACAGCGGCGTCAGGCAAAGGATCGATAGGGCGCGTCTCATGTTGCTTGCATCCATCGTGGATGGTCCTTCGCCTGAGATTTTCTCGTCAACGCTCGGCGCCCATGGATGTTCGACGTGGGTTGCATCGGCAAATCAGCGGTTCCGTCTTCGCGATCGATGTTCCCGACAGACTCGGAAGCTGAAAACTCATTCTTGGTCGCGCGGCGAAGGCGGGGCGAGCGGATGGCACGGAGCCGCTTGGTTCGGCTGGTCGGAGGATGAGCTCGGGTGAAGGCGAAGGGTGGCTCGGCGACGCATGCGGACGGACGGTGTGGCGACGCTTCCGCCATTGCCCCATCACGGAAACCGACCTCCTCGCGCGTGCAGGACAGCGCGGTGTGAGCCGTCCTCCGGCGTTCCGCTGTTCGGGCTCGAGCCATGCGGTCGCTCTATGCGAAAGGCCGAAGCTCGAGGCGGGGAGGGATGTCGAGCGTCACCGCGACTGTCACGCCGGGCGCGATCTCGCTTCAGGTTTGCCGGGTCACGTCGGGACCGGAGGAGTTCGCGAGCGGATCACGCTCGCGATCGGCGATGTGAAGCCCCTTCCGATCGCGCTGAGTCGCGCCGGGCGCCCACGTCCCGGTGAGGGCCACCCGTGCTTTCCCGCCTGCGTCGCGGACGAGGTCGACGCGTCGCCTCGGCAGAGTACCCCGGTCCGCGAGCCATGGCCGGTCTTCTCGATCGGCCCGGGAAAGCCCGTCGATCCGGTCGAGCGGTACTCCCAAAGCCCAACTCCATCGCTTCCGCGTTCTGCGGTAAGTATTGCGCGTCGTACCAGAGTGGTCATCTGTCTAGCTCATCGCGTTCGGCAAATCAGAATTCATGCCTCCGGCGCGCGCGGAAGCCGTCTCTCCCTATTTGGTCGGGTCCGTTCGAATGCGATACTCAACGAGCCTGCGAAGCACGGCCCGAACGTGCTCTCGAACCTGTCTGCATCTGATGTCGTCGGCCTCTGACCGAGGCCCATCCTGCGGTGTGGCTTCAGTGGGCACGATTTTCACGTCCTCATATGGAGACAGGTCGCGACGACTACGGCCTAAGCCGTTCGGCGCAGGCAACAATAGATACGCCAACTTGCGGGCAAAAATTTCATCAAAATACGTAGGCCGCTGTCGGATGCGCTCTTGTGCAAATGCGGATGGCGACATGGTTAAGCCGTCCTGATGCGCAACGCGGCAAAGTCGGCTGTTTACGACTCGGTAACGAGCCTGGGGCCAAAAAATTTGAAACTCGGGAGGTCGGTTTGCCGCAACGCTTTCGCTTCGATCTTGAGAGCAGCCACATCGCGATCCGGGACGAAGCCGGCGTGGAAGCCGACAGCCTCGATCAGGCGATCGAGCAGGCGGAGGCTGGGATCGAGGAGATGCGGGCGAGCGGTGAGATGCCGCCTTCCAGCGAGACCTGGGAGCTGGTGATCCGCGACGAGGACGGCGTTGAGCTGAAGCGTCTCCCCGTCTGACCCTTGCCGACGGATAGGAAGCGCCGATCCTCGCTTGCTGCGGTGCCTGCGGACGAGAGAAGGCGTCCCGCCGGGAAGGGCGTCCCCCGCCGGCACCAATGCAACACCGCGTCGGCGAGCGGCGGGGTTGCCAAGGAGCGCCGGACACGGTGCCGGTCGCGGCAAGCGTCAAGCTCGCGACCGCCCATGGGGCGGCTCGGCCGGCTTCGGCAGGGGCCCGTGTCTCGTCAGATGACCTGTCCGACACGGTCCTCGACGAGCATCCTCTTCAGGATCATGTGGCTGGCGACCAGGCGCGCGATTGCCGAGATCAGCGTCGCCGCGGCCGCACCCATCACGCCGTAGAGGATGATCAGCGGGAGGCCGACGACGATCGATATCGCCACGCCGATGCCGTTGATCACGACAGCGGTTCGCGGGGCATCGATCCCGTGCAGGAACGAGCACACCGCCTCGGTCGCGTAACCCGCCATGAACGCGAGGACGAGCACCCTCACAGGGCCGGTGAGGTCGAGATAGGGTGAGCCGGCACCGTAGAACGCCGACAGGATGAGCCGCGGCTCGATCAGTGCGCTGCAGTACAAGGCGAAGATGACGGGCGCACCCAGGAGGGCGCAGTTGCGTGCCGCGTTCCAGGCGCTGGATCTCCCGGACAGGTGCGCCCGCGCCGCGAGTTGCGGGATCAGGTTGAGCAGCGCGAACAGGACCGGGTTTGCGACGTTCAGGACGTTGAGCGCCGCCTGATACGACGCCGTCGAGCCGGCACCGTAGGCGAGGGCGAGCGTCCAGCTCAAGATCTGAAAGCGCGTGATGCCGAGCACGTTGCTGGTGAGCGAATACCGCCCGATGTGCCAGAAATCCTGCCAGGTCCCGGCGAGCCCCGCTGCATTCGGCATGGTCAACCGCGCTTGGCGCGCCTGAACGCAAGCCGCGACGGCCGACGTTAGCGCCATCACCCAGAAGATCGCGGACATGGACAGGGATTCGACGTACCAGAACAGCGATACGACCACCGAGGTTTGGCCGAGGTAGCTGATCGCGTCACCGAGGATGGCGTCTCGAAACCGCAATTCGGCGAACAGGGCGCGGCGGCAATACTCCTGGAACTGCCAGCACAGGAAGTAGGCGATGGCGGCCAGGGCCAGGTCCGCACGTCCGTTGGCGAGGTTCACGACCGCGAGGCCGATGCAGAGCGGGATGCTGAGCGGTACGAGGATCAACAAGCTCGTATGGATCAGCGCCCTGCTCTTGTCCGGGAGCGCGACGCTGCATCTGACTGTCATCGGATAGAAGACCAGCGTCGTGTTGACGACCTGCAACAGGAACAGCACGCCGAACAGGATCGAAACGTGCCCATACTCCGATGGTGGAAGATGGCGCGCGAGCATGATGTTGAGGACGAAGGTCCCCAAGCTGACGATCGCCTGATCGATCAGAGGATATCCGGCACCGGTCGAGCGCGCTTTGATCCAGGTCGTCTCGATCCTCGATCGCCATGTCTGCCTCGAAAGCCCGGTGCGAAGCGCTGGGGGATCGCCGACGGCGGAGGCGGACGGATCGGATGCTGGCGGCATGGCTGGAACCCGTGCGGGACGCGGTGACCGGCGTCCTGTCGGCTCGACGTCTCCGTCGAACGGTCTGGCACGATGCCGCGTCAGGACCCCCGCGACCGAGGTCCGGGGCGGCTCGAACCGAGGTCGGCGTCGTGATGTCTTCGAACGACGAGGATGATCGACAGGCAGGAACGCGTCCGTTCATGCTGCGAGCTCGAGCACGGACGGAGCAGCGGCGACACGCGACGGGAGCGATCGACACTCCCTGCCGATACTGTATCGCAGCGTCCAAGCAGCAAGAAGCGTTCGCTTCGTACTAGCCCTCCTGGCTACTGCGCCCTGGTCCACCTCGGACTTCCGAACCATGCCCGCAGCCATGCTGCGATGATGTCGCCGCACGCGGGTGTCGTCCGGCGACGCGCTGACCCGATGAATCATGGAAACCGTCCATAGCAAGCCAAGCAACGCGGTGCGCATCTTCGCTTGCCGTACCAGCAATCCAGGACGGCGAGAGGGAGTAATACCTGTTAGAGATGGATATTAACGTATCGTTAAACATACTCTTCGGCGTTGCATTCGCTGGGAGAAAAGACAATGTCGAGCCGACGTGTGCTTGTGACCGGGGCCGGAGGATTCATCGGGCACCATCTGGTTACATTCTTGAAAGCGAAGGGCTATTGGGTTCGCGGCGTCGACATCAAGATGCCCGAATACGAAACGTCGCAAGCCGACGAATTCGAGGTCCGCGACTTGCGGGATCCCGACGCCTGCCGAGCCGCGGTCAAGGGCATCCACGACGTCTACCACCTCGCCGCCGACATGGGCGGCATCGGCTACATCACCTCGTCCCACGCGGGCATCACGCTGAACAACACCAAGATCAACGTCGGCATGATCGACGCCGCTCGTGACTTCGGCGTCGAAAGATTCCTCTTCTCGTCGTCGGCCTGCATCTACCCGCAGTACCTGCAGCTTCAGCCCGATGTGACCCCGCTGAAGGAAGCCGACGCGTTTCCTGCCGATCCCGAGGAGGGCTACGGGCTTGAGAAGCTGTACATGGAGAAGATGTGCCAATATTTCACCGAGGACTATGGTTTCGCGACGCGCGTTGTCCGCTTCCACAACGTCTACGGACCGCTCGGCACCTATGACGGCGGACGCGAGAAGGCGCCGGCCGCGATCTGCCGCAAGGTGGCGCTCAGCCAGGACGGCGGTGAGATCGAAATCTGGGGCGACGGCCTCCAGACCCGGTCGTTCATGCATGTCGACGATTGTGTCGAGGGCATCTACCGGATCATGGGATCCGGTTACGACAAGCCCCTCAATCTCGGAACCGACGAGCTGATCTCGGTCGACGGGCTCGTCGATCTCGTCTCGTCGATCGCCGGGAAGCGGCTGTCCAAGCGTCACGACACGTCGCGCCCGCAGGGCGTCCGCGGCCGCAACAGCGACAACAGCCTGCTCCGGGAGGTCCTCGGCTGGGAGCCTCGCATCCTCCTCGCGGAGGGGCTCGTCCCGACCTACCGCTGGATCTCCGGCGAGCTCGAAGCTCAGAGCAGCCTGCAGGCCCCGATCCCGGCGGTCGCCGCCGAGTAGCGAGGAACGCGCGTGGGCATCGATCCCGATGCCCACGCGGCCACGCCGCATCGGCATGCGCCCTGGACCGGGCGAGCCGCCCGGTTCGTCGCGCTGCCGTCGATCCCCTCTCCGAGACCGAGATCGCGCTCAATGGCCACGACACTCCCGACGTCCGACCTCAAATCCGCCGCCGCCTCGCCCCTCGTCACGCTGCGGGGAAGCGGCCGACCTCTGCGCAGGACCGACGCGCTGGCGCGCTGCCTCGGCGTGGCGCTCGCTCTCGTGTCCGCGGACGCCGCGGCGGCGGCCATGGCCGTGGCCGGCGGCATGCTTCTGACACGGCAGAGCATCTTCGCCGATGCCGCCGGCATCTCGGACGTGATCGTTCTCCCGATCCTCGCCTGCGCGATCTTCGCCCTGTCGGGGCTCTACGGCGGGTACGGCCCGAGCCCTGCCGAGCGCCTTCGCCTGCGGACCTACAGCGTGCTCGCGCTGGCTCTGAGTTCCCTGGTCTTCCTGAGCGGATACGGCCTCACCGCAGGGTCCGCGATGAGCCTGACCGTGACGACGCTGCTCCTAGTCACCCTCGGCTTCTACGCGGAGGTCGCCGTCCGAGGCTTCCTGATCCGGAAGGGGGTTTGGGGGGCGCGGACCGTGATCGTCGGCACCGACGCGTGCGCCACCGGCTTGGCAACGACCTTGCTGGCGCAGCCGGAGCTCGGCTTTAACCCGATCGGCTTCCTCGTCGATAGCGCCCGGAGAACCGACGCGACGCAGGCCGGGCAGGCCGTCGCCCTCCTGCCGATCCTGGGCGCGATCGAGGAGGTGCAGGACCGATCGTCCGTCGAGGTCGCGATCTTCTGCTCCTCCGCCGATTTCGCGGCGAGCGACATGGCGGAGACCGGCCCGCTGCCGTTCCCGCGGGTCGTCGTGGCCCAGCAATCGCAGGATCTTCAGAGCCTGTGGATGCAGACCAGGCTGCTCGGCAGCACCTTCGGGTTCGAGATCCGCCGGGATCTCTACAGGCCGCGCAATCTCGGCCTGAAGCGCTTGGCGGATCTCGTCCTGACCTGGCCGCTCATCGTTCTGATCGCACCGGTCGTCGCTCTCCTCGCGCTGCTGATCAAGAGGGCCGATCCGGGGCCCGCCTTCTACGTGCAGCAGCGGGTCGGACGAAACGGCAGGCCGATCGGCGTGCTCAAGCTTCGCAGCATGTACGTCGATGCCGAGCAGCGACTGAAGGACCATCTCGCTGCCGACCCGCAGGCCGAGAGCGAGTGGCTGCGGTTCTTCAAGCTGAGGCACGATCCGAGGATCCTGCCCTGGATCGGCCAGTTCATTCGGCGGGCGAGCCTCGACGAGCTGCCGCAATTCTGGAACGTCATACGGGGCGAGCTCAGCCTCGTCGGGCCGCGGCCGTTTCCTTCGTACCACACCGACGGTTTCGATCGCCGCTTCCAGGCTTTGCGGCGCAGCGTCCCGCCGGGCCTCACGGGGCTCTGGCAGGTGTCGTCGCGCAGTGATGGCGACCTGGCCGTGCAGCAGAGCCAGGACACGTTCTACATCCGCAACTGGTCGATCTGGCTCGACTTCTACATCCTGCTCGCCACGGTGCCGGCGATGATCGCCGGGTCGGGTGCCCGCTGAAGCGGGCGCCTTTCTCCCTCAGTGAGCGTCGGCGAGCGACGGGTCGGGCTTGGCACCGACCCGTTCGGCCTGTTCGGGGCGGGAAGCGTGGCCCAGGGCCCAGATCGCCGCCTGGGTCCGGTTCTGCACGTTGATCTTGCGCAGAATGCTCTTCACGTGAATCTTCACCGTCGACTCCGCGATGCCGAACTGGCGGGCGATGTGCTTGTTGGAGATGCCGTCCGTGAGGCATCTGAGAATGTCCGCTTCCCTGCCGGACAGGAACAGGCGCTGTTCCGTCGGCGCCGCCTTCAGGGGCTTGGGCTCGTACGGCGTGCGACGCGACGCCAAGTACTTGGCGAAGTTGATCGACAGGACGCCGCCGTCGCCGAAGACGACATCCAGTGCCGTGATCAACGCGGAAGGGCTGATGCCGGCGCTCAGGAAGGCGTGCGCCGGGATGCTCATCGCGTCCGCATAGCGATCGGGATCGTTCTCATCCACGAGCACGACGATACGCGCCGCCGAATTTCTGGACCGCAACGCCGAAAAGATCTCCGCCAGCTCGGTGCCGTGCGCTGCATCCGTGAAGATGATAAGCTTCGGGCTGGTATCCTGCAGATGATTCGAGCAATCGAGATGTGGTAATTGAATGATGTTCCGATATTGATGATCTTCGAGAATGCTGCGCAGTCCTTCGCTGTAAAATCCTGACGGTCCGATGATCAGCGTCGCTATCGACCGGCTTGGATGCTGGTCGGTGATCTTGAGCCTGCGCTGCGCCGACGCAGCTGCTGGCGCTCTGATTCGGCTGAGTCGTAGCCCTTCGGACATCATCGCCTCGCGAATTTGAAAGACTGGGCATCTATAAAGCAAGAGAATGGAAATCCTGGAGGATAAGTCAATTCTAAAATGGAGCCGCCGCGATCCGATTAGGGCTCTACATCGCGGATGAGAAAACAGTTGTCGCAGTTTTTGCATCCCCCGAAGAGCGAGGGCTGAGCATCTGGCACAACGTTTGCGGCGGGAATGTAACTTATGATGGTCGACCAAGGCGCCCCAACTAGTGTTTCGACAACGGTTATGGGCTTCCTCGATTCGAAGGATCGAAACGCTCGGCACAGGACGTGCTCGAGATCGCACGCGGATCGACGTCGGCATCCGGATGCCGCCGCCTGCGCTGCAGGGCGCATAGTACTTTGGGAGGACCAAGCTGGCCTTTTGAGACATATGGAAGAGGACCGATTTGATTATATTCGACGGCCACATGTCAAAACTGTCTTAGGCAGGCTCTCATGGCTGTAGAGAAGCGTAAAAGCGCGCGGTCCTCCGTGCCGCGGCCGGTGAATCGCCGTCGGACGGACGAGATCGTCGAGACGGCCCTGGTCGAGCCGAACAGCCTGTTTCGAGAGGGGATGGAACACATCCTGGCTCGAACGCGATTGCAGGTCGTCGCCAAGACCGACACGCTCACCGCTCTGCTGGCATCCTCGACCGGGCACAAGGCGCCGCGCCTGGCCATCCTGGCGATGGAGGGAGTGGACGCGCCCTCGACCGCGACCATCGGCGCGCTGAAGGCCCGGTATCCGGATTGCCGTATCGTGTGCCTGATCCAGGGCGATCATTCGGATGCGAGCGTCGACCTGCTGAAATCCGGCGCCGACGGCGTCCTGTTGCGGTCGATCGGCGCCGACGCCTTCGTCAGATCGCTCGAGCTGGTGATGCTGGGAGAGCGCGTGCTTCCCGCGGCCGCCCTGTCCGCGGCCTGTTCCGGCGAGTGTCGAGAGGCGACGCCCGCACATGCGCCTCTTCCGGACGGCGATCAGCCCGGCAAGCCGGAGCAGGCGCCGCGCTACTGCAATCTGTCTTCTCGGGAACTCGCCATTCTCCGATGCCTCGTCCAGGGCGAGTCCAACAAAATCATCGCACAAAACCTCGACATCGCCGAAGCCACGGTCAAGGTTCACGTCAAGGCCATTCTCCGCAAGACCCACGTTCAGAACAGGACCCAGGCCGCCATCTGGGCCCTCAACCATCTCGCCGACTGCGAGCCCTCCGATCTCGAAGGGGCGGCGAATGGCAGCCACGGCCAGGTCGCGCCGATTCTTCTGCCCGCCGATGGGTCTATCCGCGTAGCCTAGGCCGGGCGCGCTCAGTTCTCGCGCCAAGCCTTGGCGACCTGATCCGCGAGCGGTTTCGTCAGGAAGGAGATGACGGTGCGCTCCGTCGTCTTGATGAAGCTCTCGACCGGCATGCCCGGGCGCAGCTTCGCCTTCCCGAGCCGCCTGCTCTCCTCTTCGCCGATCGCGATCCGGGCGGTGTAGACGTTCATGCCCGACTTGGCGTCCTTCGTCACATCGGGCGAGAGTCGGTCGACGACGCCGTTGATCTCGGGGGTGGTGCGCTGATCGAAGGCGGTGAATCGGAGCACGGTCTGCTGTCCGACATGGATGTGGTCGATGTCCTCCGGGCGGATCTTCACGTCGACGGCGAGCGCGTCGGCTTGCGGCACGATCAGCATCGCCGGCTCGCTCGGCGTGACGAGGCCGCCGATGGTGTGCACGCTCATCTGGTGGACGATGCCGTCCTGCGGCGCGCGCAGATCGATGTGACGCAGCGCGTCCTCGGCGACGACACGCTTTTCCACGTACTCGGAGGTCTTGGCACGGATATCGGCGAGTTCCTTTGCGACCTCGGCGCGCATGTCCTGGTCGATCTGGAGGATCTGCAGCTCCGTCTCGCTGATCTTGCCCTTCGCCTGCGCGATCGCCGCCAGGAGCTGGCCGCGCTCGCCGTCGAGGCGGGTCGCCTCGCGCTCCAGCGCCGTCACCCGCGAGACGGGGATCAGGTTCTTCTGACGAAGCTCGCGCAATCCCTGAAGCTCGTTCTGGATCAGCGCGATCTCACCCTCCTTCGCCCGCGACTGGTCGTTCAGGCCGGTGATCTCGTGGTTGAGCTGGGCGACCCGCTCGTTGAGCTGTGCTTTCTGGCCGCCGCGGGTCGCGCGCCGGATGGTGAAGAAGGCGGTTTCTCCGGCGATCAGGTTCGCCACCGTCGGGTCGGTCTTCGCGCGCTCGAGGAACTCGGCCGGGAAGGTCAGCGCGTCGGCGCCACGCTGTTCCGCCTCGTCGCGCGCACGGCGCGCCGTCGTCTCGTCGAGCGACTTGACGACGATGTCGAGGTTGGCCCGGATCTGGGTGTCGTCGAGCCGCACCAGCACCTGCCCGGATCGCACGCGATCGCCCTCGCGGACGTTCAATGCGCCGACGACCCCGCCCACCGGGTGCTGGACCTTCTTCAGCTCCGATTCGACGACGACCTGCCCGGGCGCGATCACCGCGCCCGAGAACGACGTCAGGCAGGCCCAACCACCGATGCCGAACACGAGGATCCCGGACAGGATCGCGGCGGCTCGCAGCTGACGCAGCAGCGAATCGTAGCTCGGGCTTCCATGGGCGCCCGGCGCCGGGACGAAAACCTCGGCCAGGGCGCGCAGGCGTCCGGCCGCCGGCCCGATGCCGGCGCGCGCACGGGACAGCGCGAGGCCAAGGCGCGGCTCGAGCGAGCGGGCTAGGCCTGGGACAGTCCGAATCATGCGCGGAACCGTTGCTGTGCGGCGGCGAAGGCCGGCCTCGGCGCGTCGGTCCGGGCGGGCACCTTCGCCGGCGGAGCGGTCGTCGGGACGGCGGTCGGGCGAAGGAGCCGGCCGAGAACCTCGTCGCGTGGACCGAACTCGGCGATGCGCCCGTCCGCGAGAGCGAGAATGAGATCGACGGTCGCCAGCACGTTGGGACGGTGCGCGACGACGATCGAGATGCCGCCGCGCGCGCGAACCCCGTGCAATGCAGCCGCGAGCGCGGTCTCGCCGGCCACGTCGAGATTGGCATTGGGCTCATCGAGCACGACGAGGAACGGGTTGCCGTAGAGCGCCCGCGCCAGGCCGACCCTCTGACGCTGGCCCGCCGACAGGCGGACGCCGCGCTCGCCGATCGGGCCGTCGTAGCCGCCCGGCATCTGCACGATGGTGTCGTGGAAGCCGGCGGCCTGCGCCGCTTCGATCACGGCGTCCGCCGACGCGTTCGGGTCGAACCGGGCGATGTTCTCGGCGATGGTCCCCTCGAAGAGCTCGACCTCCTGCGGCAGGTAGCCGATGTGGCGCCCGAGCGCCGAATTCGACCACTGGTCGAGGGAGGCGCCATCGATGCGGACGCTGCCCCTGACCGGCGACCAGACGCCGACGATCGCCCTCACCAGCGAGGACTTGCCGGACGCGCTCGGCCCGACGATGCCGAGCGAGGTGCCCGCCTCCAGGTCGAGGCTGATGTCGGACAGGACCAGCCGCTGGATCTGAGGGGGCGCGACGCTGACGGCCTGCAGGCTCAAGGTCCGGTGCGGCGCCGGCAGCTGCAGCGGCGTCGGCATCGCGGGCAAAGCGGTCAGGAGCACGTCGAGCCGGCGCCAGCTCTGCCGGGCCGCGACGAAGCTGCGCCAATTCGCGATCGCCAGTTCCGCCGGCGCCAGCGCCCGCGAAACCAGGATCGAGCTCGCGATGATGATGCCCGAGGAGGCTTCGCCCGAGATGACGAGGCAGGCGCCGAGCGCCAGGACGCCGGATTGGAGCGCGAGCCGGAAGACCTTGGATGCGGAGCCGAGGCCGGTGGCGATGTCGGCGACGACCTGCTGCCCATCGAGGAAGCGGCGGTTGGCGCCGGACCAGCGACGGATGAAGGTGTCGCGCATGCCCATGGCGGCGAGCACTTCGGCGTTGCGCTGCCCGGCTTGGGCCAGGCTGCCGCGGCTGGCCGCGTGTTCCGTCGCCCGTTGCATCGGCCGCCGGGTCAGGCGGTCCGTGACGATGGTCAGGGCCACCAGCACGCCGGCTCCCGACAGGGCGGCGAGGCCGATCAGCGGATGGAACAGGAAGCAGATCAGGAGGTAGAGCGGCATCCAGGGGAGGTCGAACAATGCCCCCGGCGCCGGGCCGCTGAGGAAGCTGCGCAGGGAATCTAGATCGCGCACCGGCAGCAGCCCGTCGTCGAGCATGCGCCCGACCAGCGGAGCCCGGATGGTGGTCTCGAAGACGCGGACGCCGAGCGACTCGTCCAGCATGGCGCCGACGCGAACCAGCGCACGCGCGCGCAACACCTCCAAGGCCCCCTGGAACACGAACAGGGTCAGCGCCAGCAGGCACAGACCCACCAGCGTCGCGATGCTGCGGCTCGGAATCACCCGATCGTAGACCTCGAGCATGAAGAACGATCCTGTCAGGCACAGGATGTTCACGAGGCCGCTGATCACGGCGAGCCCGACCAGGGCGCGGCGGGCGACGACGATCGCGGAGGCGATCTCGGAGCCCCCGGCCGGCAGCCGGGACGCCGCGCGGGGATGTGCAGGCTGCGGTTTCACGAACACCACATCACCGTCCTTGCAGTCGATGGAGGAGGATTTCGGGTATGCGGGACCGGCGGCGCCAGCCGCCATCGCCCCGCGGATCGGAGCGACCTTGATGCCGGGTGCGCTGTGCGCCGCCCGTCGCCGTGCCCCTCTGCCCGAGCGGAGCGAGAGGGCGGTCAGGCGTTTGGTCGCTGGAAATGCAGCGCGCGTCGCCGGGGAGGGCCGATCCGATGACCGGCCCCCCGTCGTGTTCGTCTCGACGGCGTCAGCCCCAATGGCCGCCCGCAGAGGCGTGGTAGAAGTGGTCGATCGGCGTCGCGGTCTCGGCCCCGGCGTGATTCGCCCAGTGCTGCTCGGCCAGTCCGGCGTAGTGCTGCAGCGCGTTGCCGGCCACGGCCTGCCAATCGACATGGCCGTCCAGGCGAGCCGAGATGGCGCTGGCGACGGACGGGTCGACGCCATGGTCGGCCAGCAGATCGGCCCAGGACGGGTGCGCGTCGCTCGATGCCGAGACGGGGCTCGTCGGCGTCGCGCCGCCGCCCTGTGCCTCCGTGCCCCCGTGGCAGTGCGCCAAGCCACGACCGGGGTCGTGCGGGTCGGTGTGCGGCGCACTCCCCGTCGCGGATGTTTCGTCCGGGGCCGCCGGGACGGGGGGCGTCCCATCGCCGGTCCCCGCGACGGGCTGCGCGGTCACGGGCGCCGGAGCCGTGGAGCCCGTCTGCTCGGGAGCCGCCGGCTGCGCGGTCGCCGGCGACGCTGGCTCCGTCGCGACGGGGGTGGAGACGACGGGCGTCGAGGCCGGATCGGCGGATCCCGCATGCTCCGGTGCCGCCGGGGTGGTGGTCGCGGGCAGGGCGGGGTCGGCCGCGACGGGAGGCGTCTGGGATCCCGGCTCGCTTGGTGCCGGCGTCTCGGGGGCGGGCGTGAACCCGACGGGCACGGTCTGCGCCACCGGGATCTGCGTCGAGATCGTCGCACCGGCATCCTCGCCGGCGGTCGTTTGGAAGCCGCTGAAATCGTAGCCGGTGTTCACCCAGGAGAAGTGCTGCCCCGAGGGGTCGGCGTAGTGGTACGCGTTGTTGGCGAAGCTGTTTCCGCCGTTGCGCAATCCGGCCTCGTCGAAGTCGGCGACCGAGCCGGAGACGCCGGCGCCCGGCGTGCCGTCGACGATCACGTTGTCACGGACCGCGTTGCCGGTGGTCGTGTGCGGGCCGTACGCGCCCGATCCGCGGTCCTGCTGAATCAAGGTGATTCCGTTGCCGCCGGTCGTCGCGTCGACATGGTTGCCGTAGACCTCGACGTTCTTCGAGTTCTGGATTTGGATCTGACCGTCCCACAGCCAGGGCGCCGTCGGGCTGCCGTTCCCCGTCACGACGTTGTTGCGGATCGTGGCGTCGTAGCTGATCTCGTGGCTGATGCCGCCGGCGAGATTGTTGACGACGGTGTTGCCATCGTAGAGCGTGTGGATGTTGTCGATATCGGTCCAGAGGCCGTAGCCGTTGTTGTCGTGGGCATAATTGCCCAAGACCTGAAGGTTGGTCGTCTGGGCGAACTTGCTGCCGCCGCCCTCGAAGCCGGGATCGATGCCGGCGAAATATCCGTTGTGGCCGATCTCGTTGCCTTGGACGAGAATGTCGGTGCCATTCGCGCCAAGACCCATCTGGCCGTTGTCGTGGATGTTGTTGCCGACGATCTTGCCGTCCGTTCCAACGTAGGCACCGAGGGCGTAGTTCAGCCGGATCTCGTTGTTTTGGACCACCCATCCCTGGGCCGACGGGTCCCATCCCACGGCCGCGTGCTGCACCGGCGGGTCGTACTTCTCGATGACCAGGTTCTCGACGGTCACGCCCTTGGCTCCGCCCGCGAAGGCGAACGGGCTCACGCCGGCCTCGACCTTGTGGCCGGCGGGATCGTCCTGGAAGTAGATCTTGTTGGCGGCGTAGTCGAAGTAGAACTTGCCCGGCGCGACCTTGCTGAGCGAATCGACGGGCGAGAGCGGTTTGTCGTCGATGAAGAACGTCTCGGGATAGCCCGCACGCTCGGCACCGGGAATGCCCTTGTCGGTCGAAAGACGCATGCCCTCCTGGGTCTGGTCGCTCGCGACCCAATTCGCGCCTTCCTTGGTGAAATCCGTGATCTGGTGCGAACCGTTGAGAATCGCACCTTCCTGACCGATGAAGTGGTCGTTGTCCTTGGGCGTGACCGACTGCATGCGATGCTCGCCGGCCTCGATCCAGAAGGTCGATCCCGCGGGCGCGGAGTCGACGACGGATTGGATGTCCACGCCGACCGGCACCACGATGGCGCCTGCAGGCATGCTGGTTGAAGTAATCCCAAAGGTCTGTGACGCCACCATTGCGCTCCCGATCAGCTGAGGGTTCTCGTTGACGTGCAGGCCGAGCGACGTCTAAGTTTCTCTCAATACTGAGAGAAACCGTATTGCGTTCGCGATTGCGCGGACGCTCGATGTAGCCGGCTTGACCATTGGATACGCCCGCCATGGACTCGCTGTCTTGTCTTTTCGCGCCAGATATTTGCGACGTCGCGCCTCGGCGATCTCGAGCGATCCCGGCCACGAACTTTTCGGCGGCCGGATCCGCTCTCGTTCCCCTCCTGAACCCGATCCGTGAAGCGGTCGCATGACGGACCTCGGCGCAGCGCTGCCACAAGATCCGTCCCTGAGCGGCACGGCCGTCGCGCTCGCGGTCGAACGGCTCGTCCTGGCCGGGTTGGAGCCCGATCCGCTGCTTCGTCAGGCCGGCCTCGTCGGCGCGGATGCGGATATGCCGGTGCGCGGCGACGCGGCCGAGAAGCAGGGCGTCTTTCTCGATACCGCGGCCGACGTGCTCCAGGACCGGTCGCTCGGCCTGCACATCGCCCAGGATTACGAGCTGCGCCGGTTGGGCCTGTTCTTCTACCTGATGGCGTCGTCGGAAACGGTCGGCGAGGCGCTGAGCTGCTTCG
The DNA here is from genome assembly GCF_022829705.1 of Methylobacterium sp. E-025. Taxonomy (NCBI): domain Bacteria; kingdom Pseudomonadati; phylum Pseudomonadota; class Alphaproteobacteria; order Hyphomicrobiales; family Methylobacteriaceae; genus Methylobacterium; species Methylobacterium sp. E-025. Next base: position 30,673 of record NZ_JAKSYR010000187.1, on the reverse strand, counting down.
AGCGCTACGTGCGCACGCAGGATGCCGGGCTCGACGCCTCGTATCGCCAATCCGACGTCGCCCTCACGGTGGCCGTGCGCCCCCTCGACGTCGGCTTGGCCCCCAGCCGGCATCTTTCGGAATTCCTGATGCTCTCGCTCTATCGACTGGTGACGTCGTTCACGCCGGCGACGCCGCTCGGCGTGAGCTTCGTCCACGTCCATCCCGAGACCGCCGAAGACACCGAGACCTCGTTCGCCGCACCGGTCCACTTCGGCGCATCGGAGAACCGGATCGCATTCGCGGTCGACATCGCGAATGCGCGCCTGCCGAGCTTCGACCCCTACCTCCACGGGTCGCTCGTCCGTCAGTTCGAGCATGCGGCCGAGGCGGCGCAGGCGGAGCCGAAGTTCCTCTGGTCCGACGTCAAGAAGGCGATGGCGCCGCGGCTCTCGAACCGGACGGCGACCATGGCCGACATCGGGCGCGACCTCGGGATGAGCACCCGCACCCTGTCGCGCCGGCTTCGCGAGGAGGGCAAGACCTTCAGCGGGGTCCTGGACGAGCTGCGGTCCGAGCTCGCCAACTACTACATCCGGATCAAGGGTTTGCCGATCACGGAGATCGCGTGGCTGCTGGGTTATCGCGAGGCGAGCGCGGTCGTCGTCGCGTTTCGGCGCTGGACCGGCCTGTCGCCGACCGAGCTGCGGCGACGGAACGAGGCCATGACGATGGTGCGCAGCGCAGCGGCTCCGGACGAGAACGCGAGCGGGCCATCGCACTGACGGCCGCGCAGCTGCGCCGTTCGCACAGCCTTCGGTCCGTTATTTCGGAAGAACGATCGGGATCGTCTCGGGGCGCCGGAACAGCGGAAGGGATGGTTGCCCGCTCGGTCACGACGAGGAACGACCGGACGTGAGACGCCCCGGTCGCGTGACGCGCGACCGGGGCCGTGCCGTCACCCCGCAAGCGCCAGCGGGATCACGCGATTCGGCTTGCCGGCGTCGGCATCGCCCTTCCCGACGCCGACGTAGCGGAAGCCCGCCTTCTCGACCCGCTCGGGCCCGTAAACGTTCCGCAGGTCGACGAGGATGGGCCGGGCCATCGCGCCGCGGAGGCGATCGAGATCGAGCGCACGGAACACGTCCCATTCGGTGACGATCACGACGGCATCCGCATCGACCACGCAATCGTACGCGTCGAGGCAGTACGAGACGTTGGCGATCATCGCGCGGGCCTGATCCATTCCTTCGGGATCGTAGGCACGGATCCGCGCGCCGGCATCCTGCAGCGCCGTGATGATCGAGATCGCCGGCGATTCGCGCATGTCGTCGGTATTCGGCTTGAAGGTCAGCCCCAGGATCGCGATCGTCCGCCCGCGCACGCCGCCGCAGGCCGCGATGACCTTTCGGGCGATGATGCGCTTGCGATGATCGTTCGAGGCGGCCGCGGTCTCGACGATGCGCATGGGCGCCCCGTGCGCCTGCGCCATGGCGATCATCGCCTGGGTGTCCTTCGGGAAGCAGGAGCCGCCGAAGCCGGGCCCGGCATGCAGGAACTTGGCGCCGATCCTCTTGTCGAGGCCGATGCCGTGCGCGACGTCCTGGACATCCGCGCCGGCCTGCTCGCAGAGGTCCGCGACCTCGTTGATGAAGGCGATCTTCGTGGCGAGGAAGGCATTGGCCGCGTACTTCGTCATCTCCGAGCTGCGCCGGCCCATGAACAGGATCGGAGCCTTGTTGAGGAACAGCGGCCGGTACAGCTCCTCCATCACCGCCCGCGCGCGCTCGTCTTCGGCGCCGACGACGATACGGTCCGGCCGCTTGAAATCGTTGATCGCCGCCCCCTCCCGCAGGAACTCCGGATTCGAGACGACGGCGAAATCGAGCTGCGGCCGCAGCTCCCGGACGATGCGCTCGACCTCGTCGCCGGTCCCGACCGGCACGGTCGACTTCACCACGATGACGGCGTAGCCGCTCAGCGCCACGGCGACTTCCCGGACGGCATCGAAGACGAAACTCAGATCGGCTTGGCCGTCCCTGGCGCGCGCCGGCGTTCCGACCGCGATGAAGATTACCTCGGCCGATGCCACCGCCGTCGCGAGATCCGTCGAGAAGCTCAGGCGCTCGTCCGCGAGATTGCTGGCGACCATGCCGTCCAGATGCGGCTCGTAGATCGGCAGGACGGCACGTCTCAGAGCGGAGATCTTGTCGGCGTCGCGATCGACGCAGACGACGGTGTGTCCGAAATCCGCGAAACATGCGCCCGAGACGAGACCGACATATCCTGATCCAATGACGGCGACGCGCATCGTACCGACTCCTCTCGTGAGGTTACCCAGGCCAACGCCGCGTCGACGGCGTCGAAGACGACAAGTGAAAGAATGATGTCCTTAAATATCGTCGGACGACAGGGCGTGTATTGGTCTATTTGGAACAAGCCGATCGCTCCAGTAGGCAAATAGCGTGTAGCTCTTTTGGGGAGAAGACCGTGCTCGTTGCCTGTGATGCGGCGTGGTTCCACACGGGCGGTCGGAAGGGGTGGCACGGTCTCGCAGCCTGATCGCGAGCGTGGTGCGGTCGTCGCCGCTCCGCTGGCGGCGTCACGCAGCCGAGACGCCCGGCGATAACGCTACCGCCCGTAGACATCCTCGACGCGGATGATGTCGTCCTCGCCGGTATAGGAGCCGACCTGGACCTCGATCAGCTCGAGCGGGATCTTGCCGGGGTTGGTCAGGCGGTGCAGCGCGCCGATCGGCAGGTAGACCCCTTCGTTCTCATGCACGAGGATGATCTGCTCGTTCAGCGTGACCTCGGCCGTGCCCTTGACGACCACCCAGTGCTCGGCGCGGTGGAAATGCTTCTGCAGCGACAGGCGCCCGCCGACCTTCACCATGATGCGCTTGACCTGGAAGCGCTCGCCGATGTCGATGCGCTGGTACCAGCCCCAGGGCCGGTACATCCGCCGGTGCGCGTCGGCCTCCGGGTGGGCCTTCTTGCGCAGGCCGGCGACCAGTTCCTTGACCCGGCCCGACTGCGCCTTCGAGGCGACCAGCACCGCGTCGGGGGTGGCCACCACCACCACGTCGTCGAGGCCGACCACCGTGGTCAGCCCCTCGCCCTCGCTGTGCACCAGGCTGTTCGAGGTGGCGACGAGCTCGACCCGGCCCCGCACGGCGTTGCCCTGCTCATCGCGGTCGAGCACCTGCCAGACCGCGTCCCAGGTGCCGACGTCCGACCACGGGAACGACACCGGCAGCACGCCGGCGCGCGTCGTGCGCTCCATCACCGCGTAGTCGATCGAGATCTTCGGAGCCTCGGCGAAGGCGGCGGCGTCGAGGCGGACGAAGTCGAGATCGGTGGTGGCCGCGTCCACGGCCGCCCGGGCGGCGCCGATCACCTCGGGCACGTGCGCCTCGAGCTCGGCGATCATGGTGTCGGCCCGGAACAGGAAGTATCCGGAATTCCAGAGCGCGCCTTCCGCGATCAGACGCTCGGCACCGGCCAGGTCCGGCTTCTCGACGAAGCGCTCGACGGTGTGCAGGCCGGGAAGCTCCTCCAGGCCCGCACCGGGCCGGATGTAGCCGTAATCGCGCGCCGGGCGCGTCGGCTCGATGCCGAGCGTCATGATCATGCCCCGTCGCGCGCCTTCGGCGGCTTCGGCCACGGCCTGCCGGAAGCCCTCGGTGTCGCCGATGACGTGGTCGGCGGCGAGGATGAGCACGACCGCCTGCGGGTCCGTGCGGGCCGCGTGCACGGCCGCGACCGCGACGGCCGCCGCCGAGTCCCGTCGTTCCGGCTCGAGCAGGATGTCGGCGGCGACGCCGCATTGTGCCAGCTGCTCGGCGACGATGAACCGGGCATCCGCGTAGGTCAGGACGATCGGCCGGCCGAAGACCGGCGTATCGGCCACGCGCAACGCGGCGGCCTGGAACGTCGAGGTATCCGGGTTCACCAGCCGCGAGAACTGCTTCGGCATGCTCTCGCGCGAGGCCGGCCACAGCCGCGTGCCGGAGCCGCCGCACAGGATCACCGGGCGGACCGGGCTCTTGCGATCGCCGTGCTTCGTCAGGGACAGCACGCTCGGAGACACGTGGTAGGTCATGGCGACTCGATCCGGATCGGAAGGGTTTCGGCAGTCTCGATGACGATGAGACCGATCCGATCTGCAGGGCTTGCTGAAGAACGGCATCGGCGATCGCGCGCGCGGCTCCATGCGCGCGATGCTGCTCACGCGACGCGGATGTCGCGGTGATGGGGCGCCGGTTCGCGCGGGAGGATCTGGCCCGGGGCCTTCACCATGAGATGGATCGGCTTGGCCGGCTGCTTGTCGCGCGCCAAGCGGAGCAGGTTCTGGCCGTACGGCGTCTTCGCGAAGAGCTCGCCGCGGGCGACGAGTTGCTCGTGGCTGATGAAACGCTGCCGATAGGCGATCTCCTCGAGGCAGGCGACCTGAAGCCCCTGCCGCCGTTGCAGCGTCCGCACGAACTCGCCGGCTTCGAGAAGGCTGTCGTGCGTGCCGGTGTCGAGCCAGGCATAGCCGCGCCGCAGCAGCTCCACGTGCAGGTCGCCGCGTTCCAGGTAGGCCTGGTTCACGCTGGTGATCTCCAGCTCGCCCCGGGCCGAAGGCCTCGTCGCCGCTGCGATGTCGAGCACCCGGTTGTCGTAGAGATAGAGCCCGGTCACGGCCCAGTGGCTCTCGGGCCGGATCGGCTTCTCGACGAGCTTTTGCGGCCGGCCGCGACCGTCCAGGGTGACGACGCCGTAGGCTTCGGGGCCGTCGACGTGATAGGCGAAGACGGTCGCCCCGCGCTCGCGCATCGCCGCGCGGACGAGCAGGTTCTTGAGGCCGGCCCCGAAGAACAGGTTGTCGCCCAGCACCAGGGCGACCGGGTCGGTTCCGACGAAGTCGCGCCCGATGATGAAGGCCTGGGCCAGCCCCTCGGGCTTGGGCTGCACCGCATAGGAGAAGCGCAGGCCGAACTGCTCGCCGGTGCCGAGCAGCTGCTGATAGCTGCCGAGGTGCTCGGGCGCGGAGATGATCAGGATCTCGCGGATGCCCGCCAGCATCAGCACCGAGATCGGATAGTAGATCATCGGCTTGTCGTAGATCGGGAGCAGCTGCTTGTTGATGGCCAGCGTCGCCGGGTGAAGCCGGGTCCCGGACCCTCCGGCGAGGACGATGCCCTTCATGGCGACCCACTCCTCCTGCTCGACGGCGCCCCGCCGGGGACGCGATCACGATCCGAAACATCCGAAGCTCCGCCGGGACGTGCCCGAAGCGATCCAGGCCTCACCGCGCCGCGGCGGCCGGTCTCAGGTCGGGCGCCGCACCGATCCCCGCCGCCTGCTCCAGCACGTGAAGGTCGAGCGCGAACGGCGATGGGGGCGCGACGTCTTCGCGCGCGGCGGTCAGCAGATTGTCCAGCAGCATCGAGCCGACGGCCGTCTGCCAGAGCCACAGCCCGTTTGCCTGACCGACGAAGCTCGGTTCGCCACCGAGGGCACCGGCCGGCCTGAAGCCGGCGGCGAGACCGATCCCGAACACGCCGGCGACCGGCCGGCCCTTCGCGTCGAGAACCCGACAGGCACCATCCACAGCGGGACGGGGGGACGTGTTTCCCGTCAGGCGGATCGGTGCACCGCTCGAATCGAACAGGGGCAGCAGTCTCGGTCGATAGCCCAGCGCCGCGACGATGACGTCGGCCTCCTCGAGAAGGCGATGCGCGGGGGCCGGATCCGCGCCGTCGATGAGCATCGGAACGACACGCGGGTCCCCCGGCCGCCCGCCGATGCGTCTGACGTTCATGATCAGGTCACGGGATTCGGTCCGGAATCCGGCGAACCGGAAGACGAAGCCGCTCACCGGGCAGATGTCGCAAGGCTCGAACTCCGTATAGCCGTCGGCCAGAGCCGCCTCGGAGGACGGATAGAAGATCCGCAGCGGGCGCCGATGCAGGATCTGGATGCTGCCGGGCCGCTTCGTCTCCTCGGGCAGGGTTCTCAGGAGCAGCACCGCCGTTGCGACCGCGCTCGTGCTGCCGCCGACGATCGCGATGCGCGGCTCGGTGCGGCCCAGCAGGAAGCGAGCGAGGCGCTCCGTGCCGCCCTGTCGCAGGACATCGTCGGATTGCAGGATCTTGCCGGCGAATGTCGGCAGGAGCGGCCGGCCCGCGACCGGCTCCTCAAGCAACCGCGCCGGATCCTGTGCGCCGCCGGTGGCGAGGAGCAGCGTGTCCGACACGACCTCGAAGGTCGTGCCCATCGTCCTGCTGCAGGTTTTCGTGTGCCACAGCCCGTCCGCGTCGCGGTGGGCGCTCGTCGCCTCGTGATCGACGAGGACCAGCCCTCCGGCATCCAGGATCGCCTTGTGGAGGACCTCGCCGATCAGGACCATCAGGGCCCCGGCCTTCTCCAGCGGGATCGATCCCTTTCCGTAGCCCCGCAACTCCCGGCACAGGGGATGGTCGACCAGCTGGCCGAGCCGCGGGTCGGCGTGATCGGTGACCGCCGTGAGGAAGGTTTCGGCCGTGCTGTCGGACCAGATCGCGTAGCGCCCCAGGCGTCCGGCTCCGAGGATCGGCCCGGCCTCGATGACGGCGACGCCGCCGGCGAGGATCTCGTCGAGGCGCCCGTCTCGCGAGGCCGCGACGAGGGGCGCGAGCGCGGCCGGGCCGCCGCCGACGATGGTGGTGCGGAACGGCGCCTTCGGCGCACGCCGGGCCATCACGCCACCTGCTCCCGAGCCTGGGCGCCGCAGGCCGTGCGAAACGCCTCGCAGATCCGGCCGACATCCGCGACGGTGAGGAAATCCGAGAGCGGGAGTGAGACGACGTGCGCGCTGAGCGCATCGGCCACGGGAAGCGCGCCGAAGACGCACCGCTGCTGAAAGTAGGGCTGCTGCCCGACATGGGGGCTGAAGTAACTCCCCGTGCCGACGCCCATCCGTGCCATGTCCGCACGGATCGCGTCCCTGCTCGCGGCCGATCCGACCGGGAGCAGCACGGGCATGAACTGATAGACGATGCGCTCGCCCGGCGCCTGCTGCATCGAGAAGTCGCGCAACGCCTCGCGATACGCGGCGGTGAGGATCTGCCTGTGCCGAGCGCGTTCCTCGAAATCGCCGAGGCGGACGAGGGCGCCGAGCGCGGCGACCTCCGACATCTTGGCGTTCATCCCCGGCAGCACGGCCGAGCGCTCGCTGTCGAAGCCGAAATTCGCCATGCTCCGCAGGAGCGCGATCGTCTCGGCATCGGTGCTGTAGATCAGTCCGCCCTCGCCGACGCCGAACGGCTTGGTGCCGTGCATCGAATAGACGATCATGTGCGGGGAGCCGGTGCCGAAGGCTCGACCGAGCTGGTCGAGGCATCCGAGCGAGGCGGCGGCGTCGATCACGATCGAAACATCGTGTTCCTGCGCCAGGCGATCGTAGCGCGCGAGATCGATGCACGCCCCGAAGGTCGCATACGGCATGATCGCGACGACCTCTCCGGCATGGGCCCTCAAGGCCTCGTCCTCGGCGATCCGGCAGGCGCACCAATCCGACGGATCGACGTCGATCAGCAGCGGCGTGAGGCCTGCCCACAGCGCCGCATGGGCCGTCGCCGCGAACGTGAAGGCCGGCATGATGACGTAGCGCGCGGTCGGCCCGGACCGTTCGGCGGCCAGCTTCAACGCCAGCATCAAACCGCTCGTCGCATTGCAGACGGTGAGGCACGAACCGACGCCGCCGAAGACGTTCTCGATCATCGCCGCTTCGAGTCGCGTATTGGTCGGCCCATAATTGCTCAACCAACAGGATCTCTCGATCTCTTGGAGCTCGCTGACGTGATCGCTCAGGCGCGGCGCATCCGGCTTCGTGAGGGGCAGATAGTTCGCTGCGATGGTTTCCAGCGCTCGCACTGTCATGGTGAGACCTCAGAATTACTGAATTCGCCTTGATCGCCGTTCGGGAGAACTGATCCCCGACGCGAGAAGCATGGCGGCAGTATTTTTTCTATTCAATTCACCGAACGCCTATATTATTGACTAGCCCAAAATTGCTCGCGGCCGAATATCAGGCTTCATGGTTTGGAGAGATGTCGGGGTGACAGCAGAGCGATCGAGTTGCTGCGAATTCAATCAATTATCGGCCGTATACAGCTGCGGAATATTGGAAAAATTTACCGGCAGGTTCCTTGGCACTGTCACGCGCCGTCGCGGGCCATCGCGCGCGGCCACGGCTCAGGGGTCTTCCGCCGACCGTTCCTCAGCGCGACCACGGAGGGACGGGGCATCGCCGAACGCGTTCGCACGCGCAAAAGGATTAGGGTTGGCGCCGATGATGTATCCGTTTCGGCCCAAGCGAATACGTCCATCGGGAAACCGCGAAGATCGCCGGTGTCTCGCAAGATGTCGTCCGCGCGGCTTGAAAGGCCTCGATGGTGTCGTTTCGCGCGAAGAAGTCCGCATTCGACGGGTCCCGATTCTGCTCGAATACCGAGATTGCCGGATCCGGGCGATGCGGTTGCCCTCCGTCGCTTCGGCCGAGCCGATCCTGTCGAGGGCGACGGCACCACGCCGCCCGCGGCGCTGCCCGACGGGGTGACGATTGCTTCAGCCCCCCACATCCGGCACGGGCGGGCGCCGCTGGATGGATTGGTAATGACGTTCTGTCGGACCATGGCGGTCGCAACAGGCCTTCCGAACCGCCCCGGCGCAAGGCCGCCCGGTCGATCCATTGGGAAGCCGGTCCGATGGACGACGGTCCGGCGACCGAGCCCTTCGCTTCCACGCCGGCCGCGCGCGGTCAGACCGGAAGCACGTTGGTGTACTTCACCTGGCCCAGGGCGAAGCTCGACTCGATGGATCCGACCCCGTCGAGGCGGGTGAGCTTGTCCTTCAGGAAGCGCTCGTAGGCGGCGAGATCTGGGACGACGACGCGCACCAGATAGTCGTGCCGCCCGGTCATCAGGTAGCACTCCACCACCTCCGGCCAGCGCGCCACGGCCTCGGCGAAGCGGTCGAGTTCCTCCTCGCGCTGGCGCTCGAGCTTCACCGAGGCGAACACGCTGATCGGCAGGCCGACCTTGGCCTGATCGACCAGTGCCACGTAACCCTTGAGGATGCCGGCCTCCTCCAGCATCCGGATGCGGCGCAGGCACGGGGAGGCCGAAAGGCCGACCCGGCCGGCGAGATCCTGGATCGTCACGCGCCCGTCGCGCTGCAGCTCGGCCAGGATCTTCCGGTCGATCGCATCGATTCGTCGATCCTGCATGAACGAACCTCCAAGATCCGCTGGATTAGCGGATCCTGCCAAGATTTGCGCTCGGCACGCCGAGATTGGCAATTCCTGCCGCGTTCGTGGTGGCATTCTCAGGCCATCTCCGAGAGGCCGAACCGATGCACAGCGACCCGCGCCTGCCCTGCCTGACCGAACTGGAGCGCAAGGCCCTGTGGCTCTCCACCTGGATGATCCACAACGCCAATCACCTCCGCCCGAACCCGGACGGTATGAAGGTCGGCGGCCACCAGGCCTCGTCGGCCTCCCTCGCGACGATCCTGACGGCGCTCTACTTCGCGGTGCTGCGTCCGGAGGACCGCGTCGCGGTCAAACCCCATGCCAGCCCGATCTTCCACGCGATCCAGTATCTCGCCGGCAACCAGACCCGCGCGAAGCTGGAGACCTTCCGCGGCTTCGGCGGCGCGCAATCCTACCCGTCGCGGACCAAGGACACCGACGACGTCGACTTCTCGACCGGCTCCGTCGGCCTCGGCGTCGCGCAGACGCTGTTCGGGTCGCTGGTGCGCGACTACGTCCGCGCCCACGGCTGGGGCCTCGACCGGCCGGAAGGCCGGATGGTGGCGCTGGTCGGCGATGCCGAGATGGACGAGGGCAACATCTTCGAGGCCCTGATGGAGGGCTGGAAGCACGGCCTGCGCCGGACCTGGTGGATCATCGACTACAACCGCCAGAGCCTCGACGCGGTGATCCGCGAGGGTCTGTACACGCGCTTCGAGGAGATCTTCCGCTCGTTCGGCTGGGACGTCGTCGTCCTGAAATACGGGTCTCTGATGGACGCGGCCTTCCGCGAGCCGGGCGGGGCGCGGCTGCGCGCCTGGATCGACACCGCGCCGAACCAGCTCTACGCGGCCCTGACCTTCCAGGGCGGCGCGGCCTGGCGCCGCCGCCTCGAGGCGGACCTCGCCGACGACGCCGACGCGCTGGCGCTGATCGACCGCCGTTCGGACGCCGCCCTGGCCGCGCTGATGGGCAACCTCGGCGGCCACGACCTCACCAACCTGATCCGGGCCTTCGAGGCGGCCGACAACGATCGCCCGACCGTGTTCATCGCCTACACGGTCAAGGGCTTCGGGCTGCCGCTCGCCGGCCACAAGGACAACCATTCCGGGCTGCTCACCCCGGCCCAGATCGCGCTGCTCCGCGAGAGCATGGGCGTGCGCGAGGGGCGCGAATGGGAGCCGTTCGAGGGGCTGGCGCTGCCGGACGCCGAGCTGCGCCGCTTCATCGACGCGGCGCCGTTCTTCGCCGAGGGGCCGCGGCTGCGCACGGCGCCGCGGCTGCCGGTGCCGGCGGGCTTCCCACGCCCGCGCCAGCCGACGCAGTCGACGCAAGCGGGATTCGGGCTGATCCTCAACGAGCTGGCGCGATCCGACGCGCCGATCGCGGAGCGCATCGTCACCACCTCGCCCGACGTCACCGTCTCGACGAACCTCGGCGGCTGGGTGAACCGGCGGGGCCTGTTCGCCCGGGAGGAACTGCGCGACCTGTTCAAGGCGGAGCGCATCCCCTCGACCTTCACCTGGGACTTCTCGGCCAAGGGCCAGCACATCGAGCTCGGCATCGCCGAGATGAACCTGTTCCTGCTGCTCTCGGGCCTGGGCCTGTCGCACAAGCTGTTCGGCGAGCGGCTGATCCCGATCGGCACGCTCTACGATCCGTTCATCAGCCGCGGCCTGGATGCCCTGAACTACGCCTGCTACCAGGATGCCCGCTTCATCCTCGCGGCGACGCCGTCGGGCGTGACCTTGGCGCCGGAAGGGGGCGCCCACCAGTCGATCGGCACGCCGCTGATCGGGATGGCGCAGGACGGGTTGTCGAGCTTCGAGCCGGCGTTCGTCGACGAGCTGTCGGTGCTGATGGCGCACGCCCTCGACCATGTGCAGCTCGAGGGGCCGGAGGGCGGCTCGGTCTACTTCCGGCTCTCGACCCGCAGCATCGCGCAGCTGCAGCGCACGATGACGCCGGCCCTGTCCGACGCGATCGTCGCCGGCGGCTATTGGCTGCGCGAGCCCGGCCCGAACGCGGAGATCGTGGTCGCCTATACCGGCGCCGTCGCGCCCGAGGCGATCGAGGCGGTGGGCCTGATGGCCGAGGACCGGCGCGACATCGGCCTGCTCGCCGTCACCTCCGCCGATCGGCTCCATGCCGGCTGGACGGCGGCGCAGCGCGCCCGCGAGGGCGGCGACCGGACGGCGCGGAGCCACGTCGAGGCCCTGCTCGCCGGCCTGCCGCCGCATTGCGGGCTCGTCACGGTGATCGACGGCCACCCGGCGACGCTCGGCTGGCTCGGTGCCGTGCAGGGTCACCGCACCCGGGCGCTCGGCGTCGAGCGCTTCGGCCAGACCGGCACCGTCGCCGATCTCTACCGGCACTACGGCCTCGATGCCCGCGGCATCGCCAAGGCCGCCCTGGCGCTGGCACCCGAGCGGCCGATCCGCAACCTGCGCATCGCCTGAGCGCCGCACGTGACGCTGCGCGACCCGATGCGGCTCGACATCGGCGTGATCGCCCGGGCTCCCTCGCAGGGCGAGATCTCGGCGGGTGTGGGACCGCCGAGGACTGGCCGGATCAGGGATTGCGGTCGTTGCGGCGCAGGCTGGCGGGCGATGCGAAGATCAGCAGGCCGGCCGCGACCAGGCAGAGGATGCCGATGCCGTAGAGGGCGGGCGTCGTCGAGCCGGTCAGGTCCTTCACCCAGCCGACCGCCACGGGGCTGACGATGCCGCCGAACTGGCCGAGCGTGTTGATGAGCGCGATGCCGCCGGCGGCCCCGACGCCGGTGACGAGCTTGGCCGGCAGCGTCCAGAAGGTCGGGATCGAGGCGACGATGCCGGCGCCGACCAGCGCCAGGGCGATCATCAGCGGCACGATCTGCTTGTCGAACAGCCCGGCGGCGAAGAAGCCGATCGCCGCCGCCACCGCGAGGCCGGCGACGAATTTCGGCCGGTCGCCGGAGGCGTCGGACAGGCGCCCGATCACGACCATGCTGATCGCGCCGCAGATGTAGGGGATCGCGGTGAGGAAGCCGACGGAGGCCGCGGTGCCGCCGGTGGCGGTCTTGATCAGGTCCGGCCCCCAGAAGTTCAGGCCGTACGAGCCGACCTGCAGCAGGAAGTAGACCAGGGCGATGAGGAGGAAGCCCGGCTGCCTGATCGCGCCCCAGAGCGAGTGGTCGCCGATGTCGCGGTTGTGGTGGGCGATCTTCGAGGCGAGCAGGTCCTTCTCCGGCTGCGTCAGCCAGCGCGCGTCGGCGATCCGATCGTCGAGACGCAGGAACACCAGCACGCCCAGCACCAGGCAGGGCAGGCCGCCGGCCAGGAACAGCCATTGCCAGCCGGCGAGCCCCGCCGTGCCGTTGAGGCCGCCGAGGATCAGCCCCGCCACCGGCGCCCCGAAGATGCCGGAGAAGGCCGAGGCGACGAACATGAACGAGGTCACGCGGCCGCGGAACGAGGCCGGGAACCACAGCGTCAAGTAATACAGGATGCCCGGTGCGAAGCCGGCCTCCATCGCGCCGATGATGAAGCGCAGCAGGTAGAAGTGCCACTCGGTGCTGATGAAGACCATCAGGGCGGTGGCGATGCCCCAGGAGATCATGATCCGGGCGATCCAGCGCCGCGCGCCGACCTTGTACAGCAACAGGTTCGAGGGGACCTCGAAGATCACGTAGCCGACGACGAACATGCTCGCCCCGAGCCCGTAGGCGACGTTGCTGAAGCCGAGGTCGCTCTGGAGCTGGAACTTGGCGAAGCTGATGTTGATCCGGTCGAAGAACGCGAACATGTAGCAGACCATGATCAGCGGCATCAGCCGCCAAGCGGCCTTGCGGACCACGCTGCTCTCGGTGATGACGTCGAGACCCGCGAGCGGGCCGGTCGTGGCGGCGGTCATGGTTTCCTCCTGGAACGGGGCGGCGGGCGCCCCCGCCGGCCGGTCGCGGACGACCGTCGGGCAGGATGCGCGCGAGCACGGCGGAGCCGCCTTCTCCGAGAGGCTTCCGACGCGGATCGGTTCGGTCGGCGGCTCACGCCGCCCGGGGAACCGGGTGTAGATCGCAGGGGCGCCCGGCCTTGGCGACCTGGCCCGGCACGTCGTGGCCGACGAGGCGCGGCAGGTCGCGGGAGAGGCCGAGCAGGGCCTCGAGGTCGAGGCCGGTCTCGATCCCCATCTCGTGGGCCATGCTGACGAGGTCCTCGGTGCAGATGTTGCCCGTGGCGCCCGGCGCGAACGGGCAGCCGCCCAAGCCCCCGAGCGCCGCATCGAACCGGCGCGCGCCGGCGCCGTAGGCCGCGAGCACGTTGGCGAGCCCGAGCCCGCGGGTGTTGTGGAAGTGCAGGGTCAGCCGCTCGGCCGGCACGATCGCCAGCGCGCGGGCGACCAGGCGCTCCACCTGGCGCGGGTTGGCCATGCCGGTGGTGTCGGCGAGCGTCACGCCGGCGATGCCGAGCGCGAGGTATCGCTCGACCTGCGCCATCACCTTGTCGGCCGGCTGGTCGCCCTCGAAGGGGCAGCCGAAGGCGGTGGCCACCGTGGCGTTCGTCGACACGGGTGTACCCTTCACTGTCTCCATGATCCGGCCGAACCCCTCGATCGAGGCCTCCGGGCTCATGCCCATGTTGGCGCGGTTGTGGGTCTCGCTCACCGAGGCGACGAGGTTGACCTCGCAGACGCCGGCCGCGAGCGCCCGCTCGGCGCCTTTCGGGTTGGGCACCAGGGCGACGTAGACGGTGCCGGGCCGCCGGGCGATCCCGGCGAAGACCTCGGCCGCGTCGCGCAGTGCCGGCACGGCCTTCGGCGAGACGAAGGACGAGACCTCGATCCGCGAGAAGCCAGCGGCCGAGAGCGCGTCGATCAGCCGGATCTTCTCGGCGGTCTCGACGTAGCGCGGCTCGATCTGGAACCCGTCGCGGGTGGCGACCTCCTGGATCAGCATGGCGGTTTCGGTCATTGCACGGCTCCCTCGCGGCGCAGGCGCTCAATGGTCTCGGCGTCGCGGCCGAGGTCGGCGAGCACGGAATCGGTGTGGGCGCCGAGCGCCGGTCCCTGCCAGCGCACCGCCCCGGGGGTGCCGGACAGCTTGGGCACGATGCCGGGCATCTTCACCCGGGTGCCGCCGGGCAGCTCCGCGTCGAGGATCATGTCGCGGGCGCGGTAGTGCGGGTCGGCGACGATGTCGGCCACCGAGTAGATCCGTCCCGCCGGCACGTCGGCCGCCGCGAGCGCTGCGAGCGCTTCGTCCACGGTGTGCGCCCGGGTCCAGTCCGCGATCACGCCGTCGATCATGCCGGCCACCCGCGAGCGGCCGTCGTTGCTGCGCAGCGCCGGGTCGTCGGCGAGGTCGGGCCGGCCGACGACGGTCATCAGGCGGCGGTAGATCGGGTCCGAGTTGCCGGCGATGACGACGAAGCCGTCGTCCTTCGTCGGGTAGGTGTTCGAGGGCGTTATGCCGGGCAGCGCCCCGCCGGTGCGGGTGCGGACCTCGCCGAGCAGGTCGTATTCCGGGACCAGGCTCTCCATCACGTTGAACACGCTCTCTACGAGGGAGACGTCGATGACCTGGCCCTGGCCGCCGGCGGTCTTGACGTGGAGCAGCGCCATCAGCGCGCCGATCACCCCGTGGAGCGAGGCCAGGGTGTCGCCGATGCTGACGCCGACGCGGGCGGGCGGGCTGTCCGGGCTGCCGGTGGTGAAGCGGATGCCGCCCATCGACTCGCCGATCGCGCCGAAGCCCGGCCGGTCGCGATAAGGCCCGGTCTGGCCGTAGCCTGAGATGCGCACCATCACGAGCTTGGGGTTCAGCTCCGAGAGCACGTCCCAGCCGAGGCCGAGCTTCTCCAGGCCGCCGGGCCGGAAGTTCTCGACCACCACGTCGGCGCTCCGCACGAGGTCCTTGACCACCGCGAGCCCATCGGGCGCCTTCAGGTTGATCGCGATCGACTTCTTGTTGCGAGACTGCAGGTACCACCAGAGCGAGGTTCCCTCGTGCAGCTTGCGCCACTTGCGCAGGGGATCGCCGTCCCCCGGCGACTCGACCTTGATCACCTCGGCGCCGAACTCGGCCAGGATCTTGGTGGCGAACGGTGCCGCGATCAGCTGGCCGAGCTCGAGGACCCGGATCCCGTCGAGCGGACCCTTGGGCGATGCTTCGCCGGTGCCTGGCATGGCCGTTCCCTCCATTGTCTTTGGGTCGATCGGTATTGGATCGGGTGCACGCTGTCCAAACGCGATGCATCACCCCGCGTTCTCCGAAGGCGAACGCAGGTGCCCCTCTCAATCCCCGCCTGCCCGGCGCAGGTGATCGAACAGGACGGCCGCCGCCGGCGATTGCGTGCCCGGGCGGACGACGAGGCTCAGGGTCCGCCGCGCCCACGGGTCGGTGAGCGGCACAGCGGCGACGTTCATCTGCGGGCCGAGCAGGGCGTGCACTCGCTCGGGCACCACGCCGAGCCCCATCCCGGCCTGCGCCATGCGGCAGATCGCGTCGAAGCTCGGCACGTGGACGCGCAGGCGCAGCGGCCGCCCGAGGCGTCGGGCCTCGTCGCGGAGCGTGCCGTAGATCGAGCTCTCGCGGTGCATGCCGACATGGTCGTGGTCGAGGGTGTCGGCGAACGCGAGCGCGTCGCGGCCGGCGAGCGGGTGGCCGGCGGGCACGACGAGCACGAGGCGGTCGCTCCGATAGGGGTGGGCGACGAGGGAGCGCGGATCGGTGCTGCCGGCGCAGATGCCGAGATCGGCCGCTCCTTCCTCCACGCCGGCCACCACGCCGCCGCTCGGCCGCTCTTCCAGGTCGATCCCGATGCGGGCCTGCGCCGCCAGGAACGCCTGCAGGTCTTCGGGCAGGAACTGCACGATCGCCGAGAGGTTCGCGAGCACGCGGACGAAGCCGCGGAGCCCGCTGGCGTGCTCCGCGAGCTCCAGCGCGATCTGCTCGGCGGACCCCAGCATCCGGCGGGTGTGGTGCAGCAGCGTCTCCCCGGCGGGCGTCGGCCGCATGCCCCGTGGCTCGCGGATGAGCAGCTCGCAGCAGAGCGCGCGCTCCAGCTCGGCGAGCCGCTTGCTCACGGCGGAGGGGGCGATCGCGGCCCGGCGCGCCGCGCCGTTGAGCGTGCCCTCCTCGCAGATCGCCGCGAACAGCCGCAGCGTCTTGAGGTCGAGGCGGTTCAGGATGAACGGGGTCGGCGATCCCTCCGACATGGTCCGCGCCGCTCCCGTGATCCGATCGATCCGACCGGCGGACCCCGTGCTGCGATCCTGATCGCGCCCGGACGCTCCGGCAACGGGCCAAGCCTGAAGCACGCGCCCCGAGCCGCGTCCGGGCTCGGCGTCGCGGGGGGGCTCCACAAGCCGTCGGATCGCGTCGAGGAGGTACGTTATCCCGACGGGCGAGCGAGGTCCGGCCGCGTCTTCGGTGAGACGGGCCGGACCGGGCCGCTCAGCCCGGGATGATGCGCTCGTCGAGCTTCCGGTCCACGATCTCGACCGTTCGGTCGATCTCGGCATCGGGCATGTCGAGCTGGTGCGAGATCAGCTTCAGCAGCAGGTCGACACGCTCGATGTAGGGCGCGCCGCTCTCGACCGCCCGGGCGGCCGACGAAGGCTTCAGCAGGCCCTCGGCCGCCTTGGCGTACTTCTCGAACGGGACCTGATCGCTCGGGTCGGCACCGAGCCGTCGGGCCACCGCGTCGACGTGCTCGTAGATCGTGCGGGACAGGGGGAGGTCGCCGTGCACCGCGTCGCGGATCGAGCGCGGCGCCTGGGGCGTGATGCAGCGGTAGTTGCCGGTGAGCAGCATCGACCACTTCGCCAGGGGCACGAACAGCGAGTCGAACACCTTGAGCTTGACCGGAACGTCCTGGCCCTCGACGCGCACCGCGTCGATGTCCGCCTCGAGCTCGCGGAGCAGCGCGTTGTGCGCGGGATCGGCGAAGGTCGCCGCCTTGAAGTTCGTCGGCAACCCGACATGCAGGACGTTGGCGCCCTCGTCGGGCGGGCGGAACGCCTGCGGATCGGGCGAGCACAACGACATCAGGCCCGGCTCGAAGCGGTCCCAGACGCCGGCATTCGTGTAGGCCTCGCGCAGGTCCATCTTCGCGAGCGCCGGGATCCGATCGAGATACGGCAGCGGCGGCATGTTCATGATCGACAGGCACGGCAGCTTGGCCGCGGCGATCTTGATCATCAGCACACGGATCGTGTGGTTGTTGTACTGCGGCTCCTGCATCGCTAGGCCGACGAGATCGTAGCGCGAGACGTCGACGTCCTCGGGCGGCATCGCGTCGACCTTGCCCGGCAGGTCACGGGAATGAAACGACCGGTGCGTGGCCTCGTCGCGCAGCTTGATGCGGACTTCGGTGCCCTGGCTGTTGATCAGGTCCGCGGTTTTCCGACGGCAGACCAAGGTCACATCATGCCCGGCCATCAGCAGCTTCGTCGAAAGCAGCGAGCCGTATGACGCCCCCAGGATCAATATTCTGCGCGACATGGTTTCATCCCTGAGCGTTCGGTTCTTGTTTTTGCGCCGGACGAGGGCGCGGCTTGTATCTGGTATACGCAGCCGCCCGGCTCGCACGCAAGCGGCCACGCTCCGGCGGGACAGGCGGTCCCCAGGCTCGATCGGCGGCGGCCCTCGGGTGCTCGGCAGGGTGCGCTCGCGTCGTGCCGGCGCGCCCTGCGCCCCTTCCGCTCACCGCGCGGCCGCGCCCGCGATCAAGCGGTCTTCGGGTGCCGGATGAAGTCGACGAAGGCGCGCAGCGGGGCCGGCACGAGTCGCCGGCCCGGATAGTACAGGTAGGGCCCCGAGAAGCGCGGCCACCACGCTTCGAGGACCGGTTCCAATGCCCCGCTGGCCAAGTGCGGCCTCAACCAGTCCTCGAACAGGGTGATGACGCCGGTCCCCGCGATCGCCGCCTCGACGGCGAGGTCGGTCGCGGCCCCGACGCGCACGAGCAGCGGCCCTGCCGGATCGACCTTCACGGTCTCGCCGTCGCGCTCGAACTCCCAGGCCATCTCGACCCCGCTCGGGAAGCGGCCGCGCAGGCAGGCATGGCCGAGGAGGTCGCGCGGATGCTCGGGCCGGCCGTGACGCGCGAGGTAGGCCGGCGCCGCAGCGGTCGCGAAGCGCTGCACGCGCGGCCCGATCGGAACCGCGATCATGTCCTGCTCCAGGCGCTCGTCGTAGCGGATGCCCGCGTCGCATCCGGCGGCGAGCACGTCGACGAAGCCGTCCTCGGCCAGGACCTCGAGACGGATCTCGGGATAGGCGGCGAGGAAACCCGGAACGATCGCGGGCAGCACGAGGCGCGCGGCGCTGACCGGCACGTTGAGCCGCAGCGTCCCGGCCGGCCGGTCGCGGAAGCCGTTCACCACGTCGAGCGCCGCCTCGACCTCTGCGAAGGCCGGGCCGAGCCGCTCCAGCAGCCGTTCCCCGGCTTCCGTCGGCACCACGCTGCGGGTCGTGCGGTTGAGGAGGCGGACGCCGAGCCTGTCCTCGAGCCGCCGAACCGCCTCGCTCAGGCTCGATGCGCTGGCGCCGCTCATGCGTGCGCCCTCGCGAAAACCCTGCCCGCGCGCGACGACGAGGAACGCGTCGAGATCTCCGAGATCGGCCTTCATCGTTCGCCCATCCGCACAGCTTGTGCGGATTGTGCCCCATTCTCGCGCACGGTCGCAACGTCCAGTTACGTCGGGTCACAGGAGAAGCACCATGTCCCTCATCGATCAGGCCGGCACGTTTCGGATCGGCCACCGTTCCGTGAAGCGTCTCGGGTACGGCGCGATGCAACTCGCCGGGCCGGGCGTCTTCGGACCGCCCAAGGATCGCGACGCGGCGCTCGCCGTGCTGCGCGAGGCGGTCGCGAGCGGCGTCGACCACATCGACACCAGCGACTTCTACGGACCCCACGTCACCAACCAGCTGATCCGGGACGCGCTCGGCCCGTATCCGCACGACCTCACGATCGTCACCAAGGTGGGCGCGCGGCGCGGTTCCGATGCGTCGTGGAACCCGGCCGCGTCCGACGCCGACCTCGCGGCGGCCGTCCACGACAACCTGCGCCATCTCGGGCTCGACCGGCTGGCGGTGGTGAACTTCCGGGCCATGCTCGGCGACGGGCACGGGCCGGCCGAAGGGTCGATCGAGGCGCCGTTGACGGCGCTCGCCGAGCTCCAGCAGCAAGGGCTGATCCAGCACATCGGCCTGTCCAACGTGACGCCGACCCAGGTCGCCGAGGGACGCCGGATCTGCGAGATCGCGTGCGTGCAGAACCACTACAACCTCGCCCATCGCGGCGACGACGCGCTCGTCGACGCGCTGGCACGGGACGGCATAGCCTACGTGCCGTTCTTCCCGCTCGGCGGTTTCAGCCCGCTGCAATCCGCGGGCCTGTCCGCGGTGGCCGAACGGCTCGATGCCACGCCGCTGCAGGTGGCGCTCGCTTGGCTGCTGCGCCGGTCGCCCAACATCCTGCTGATCCCGGGGACCGCGTCGCTGGCGCACCTGCGCGAGAACCTCGCCGCCGCCGCGCACCACCTGCCGGACGACGCGCTGGCGGACCTCGACCGGGTCGGCACCGCGACCCAGGCGTGATCGACCGGGCGGCGGCAGGCCGCATCGGCGAGCCTGCCGTTCGCGACGGGGGAATCGGTCGCCTACTTCTCGCGGAACGCGCGGCGTGCCTGATCGACGAGGGGCTTGGTCAGGTAGGAGAGCACGGTGCGGTCTGCGGTGCGGATGAAAGCTTCCACCGGCATGCCGGGCATCAGCTTGGCGCCGTCCAGCCGGCCGAGCTCGTCCTTCGTCACCCCGAGGCGCACGAGATAGTAGAAGCTGCCGGTACGCTTGTCCTCGCTCACGTCGGCGGCGATCCGGGTCACGCGTCCGTTCAGCTCCGGCGTGGTGCGCTGGTCGAAGCTCGGGAAGCGCAGGCCCGCGGCCTGGCCGGTCTGGAGCCGGTCGATGTCCTGGGGGGCGACGCGCACCTCAACCACCAGGGAATCGGCCGTCGGAACGATCAGCATGATCGGCTCGCCCGGCGCGATCACGCCGCCGCGGGTGTGGACCGACAGTTCGTGCACGTAGCCGGTCTGCGGCGAGCGGATGTCGATGCGCTGCAATTGGTCGAGGGCGGTGATCTTCTGCTCGGTCAGGGTCGCGGCCTTGGCGCGGTTCTCCGCCAGCTCCTTGGCGACGTCGCTGCGCAGGTTCTGCTCGAGCTGGATGATCTGAAGCTCGGTCTCGGAGACCTTGCCCTTGGTCTGCGCGATGTTGGCGACCAGCACGCCGCGCTCGCCCTTCAGCCGGGAGATGTCGCGCTCGAGGCTGGTCAGGCGCGTCAGCTGGATGAGGTTCTTCTTCCAGAGGCCTTCGACGCCCTCGTACTCGCGCCCGATGATCGCGGTCTCCTGCTCCTTGGCGACCGACTGCTCGACGAGCCCCTTGATCTCCTCCTTGAGCTGCCCGATCCGCTCGCGCAGCTGCGCCTTCTGCCCCTCGCGGGCGTCGCGGCGGAAGTGGAACAGCTTGCGCTCGCCCTCGACGATGCGGGCGACCTCGGGTCCGGCTTCGGCGAGGCCCTTGGGGAACGCGACCTCGTCGCGGCCGTCGCGCTCGGCTTCCAGGCGTGCGTTGCGGGCGGCGATCTCCCACAGGCTCTTGGTGACGCTGTCGTAGGTGGCCCGCGCCGTCGTGGCGTCGAGGCGGATCAGCAGGTCGCCGGCCTGGACGCGCGCGCCCTCCTCGATCGGCAGCTCGGCGACCACGCCGCCGGTCGGGTGCTGCACCTTCTTGATGTTGCTCTCCACCACGAGCGAGCCCGTGGCTATGATCGCGCCGGACAGCTCCGTCGCCGCGGTCCAGGCGCCGGCGCCGGTCGCGACCGCGATGATCGTGGCGACGCCGGCGATGTGCCGGCGCAGGGAGCGCCGGGTGTCGCGCGTCGGATCCGGCTCGGGCCGGTTCGGCGTGTCGGCCTTCGTCATGCGACCCTCGTCGGTGTCTGCCGGGTGAGCGCGCTCAGCTGCGCCAGGACGTCGTCGCGGGGCCCGTGCAGCTGCACGCGGCCGTCGCCGAGGACGAGGATGCGGTCGACCGCGGTCAGCGCGCTCGGGCGGTGGGCGATCACCACGGCGATGCCGCCGCGGGCGCGTACCGCCTGGACGGCGGCCGACAGGGCGCGGTCGCCCTCGACGTCGAGGTTGGAGTTCGGCTCGTCGAGGACGACGAGGAACGGGTCGCCGTAGAGCGCGCGCGCCAGGGCGATCCGCTGGCGCTGGCCGCTCGAGAGGCCGAGGCCGCCGGCGCCGACGCGGGCATCGTAGCCGCCGGGCAGGCGCAGCACGACCTCGTGGACGCCGGCCGCCTTCGCGGCCGAGAGCAGCGCCTCCGGGTCCGGCTCGGGATCGAACCGGGTGATGTTCTCGGCGATGGTGCCGTCGAACATCTCGATGTCCTGCGGCAGGTAGCCGATCGAACGGCCGAGGGCGTCGGGGTCCCACTGGTCGATGGCGGCGCCGTCGAGGCGGATCACGCCGCGGCTCGGCCGCGCCAGGCCGGCGAGCGCGCGGGCGAAGGTGGACTTGCCCGATCCGCTCGGGCCGATCACGCCGAGCGCGCTTCCGGGGGCGAGCGCCACGTTGACGTCGTGCAGCACCAGCGTGTCGGTCCCCGGCACGGCGATCGACAGGGCGGTGACGCGCACGCTCTCCCGCGGCGCCGGCAGCGGCGTGAGGGCGGCCGGCTCCCGCGGCGGCAGGAAGGCGACGATCCGGGTCCAGGCCTGGCGCGACGCCGAGAACGACTTCCAGTTCGCGATGGCGAGATCGACCGGCGCCAGCGCCCGGGCCGAGAGGATGGTCGCGGCCAGCATCACGCCGGCGGTCGCTTCCTCGCGCACCACGAGGTAGGCGCCGAGGCCGAGGATGCCCGATTGCAGCACGGTGCGCATCAGGCGCGCCGTCGCGCCGAAGCCGATGGCGAGGTCGTTGCCGTCGGTCGCCACGTCGAGGTTCCGGCGCGCCCGGGCCTGCCACAGCGTCGCGATCCGCGCGCGCATGCCGAGCGCCGAGAGCAGCGGCGCCGTGCGGTGCGCCATGTCGGTGAAGGCGCGTTGCTCGCCGGCCACCCGGACGCCCTCGCGGGTTGGGCCGGCCGAGGCCCAGTCGGTCAGGATCGTCAGCAGGCACAGGACCACCGCGCCGCCGGCGATCGCGGTGCCGAGCCAGGGATGGAACAGGAAGCAGACCGCGATGTAGAGCGGCACCCACGGCAGGTCGAAGAAGGCGGTGAACGCCATGCTCGACAGGAAGCCGCGCACCGTGTCGAGGTCGCGCAGCGCCTGCGGGCCGTCGTCGCCCCGCGGCGTCTCCGACCCGCGAACCAGCAGGGTCCGGAAGATCCGCGCGCCGAGGCGCTCGTCGACGAGGCGCCCGAACCGCGACAGGATCCGGGCGCGGAACACCTCCAGCACGCTCTGGATCAGGAACAGCATCAGCGCGATGCCGGCCAGCCCGACCAGCGTCGCGATGCTGCGGCTCGGCAGCACCCGGTCGTAGACCTGCAGCATGAAGATCGGCGCGGTCAGCATCAGCAGGTTGATGAGGCCGCTGACGATCATCACGGTCGCCAGCGAGGCGCGCCCGGCTCTGGCGGCAGCCCAGAACTCCCGGCGCTTGGCGATACGCAGCACACGTTCGTCGATCACGAGACGGTTCCCCGGCTTGCAGGATCAGGCAGAGACGATTCGGCAGGGCAAGTCGGCGGAAGAGGAAGCCCCCGCCGCGTCGGGCGGCGAGGGCTCGGATGGGTCAGAGGCCGAGGAGGTGGATCCCGGTCGTCGCGGTGTGCGGCGTCGGGTCGACATGCGCGGCGTCGACGTGGCCGCCGAGATCGATCGCCGCGATCCCGAGATCGAGGGGCAGCCCGTGCGAGGCCCCCGCATCCGCCGCTGCGGTCGCCGTGGGGGCGACGTCGAGGAGGTGGCCGACGAGCGCATCTCCGCCCCCGCCGCCGGCCTGCGGGAAGACGATGCCGTCGCCCGAGAGCAGGCCGGCATGGAGCAGGCCGGGCTGATCGGCTGGCACCGCGATCGCGCTCGCCTGGACGGTGTGGGCCGGGTCCGCGCTCGGGGTCAGCACCGCGAGATTCGCCGCCGGCGTCGGCGTCGCCGGGCCGGCCGCCACGTCGATCAGGGGATGGGTCCCGGCATCGTCCGCCGCACCGCTGGTGAGACCGCCGAGGAGGCCGCCGACGGGATTGGATGCGCCGCCGGCGCTGCCCAGGATGCCGGTCACCGGCGAGAGAACGCCGTCGAGCGGCGTGCCCGCGCCGGCCCCGCCGACACCGCCGAGGGCCCCCGTCACGGAGCCGAGGACGCCGTTCGCGGCGTCCGCGACGTGCCCGAGATCGCCCGCGACCTGCCCGACCGCCGCCGGTCCGCTGCCGGTCAGAACGGCACCCGGCAGGTTGGCGACGTCCGTCAGCAGGTTGCTGGTGTCGCCCAGCTCGCCCAGCCCGACGGTGTTGCCGAGCCCGATCACCGAATGGATGGGATCGTTCAGGACCGGCACGTCGTGGCCGATCTGCTCGAGGCCGGCATGGATGCCGTCGATGACCCCGTTGGCGAGGTCGCCCACCGGCTGCAGCGGAGCGCCGGCGCCGAGGAGCGCACCCGTGGCGCTCGTGCCGGCGCCGCCGGTCAGCCCGCCGACGACCGACGTGACGGGAGTCAGGAGCCCGTCGACGGGCGTGCCGGTCGCGATCCCTCCGGCACCGAGACCATCGAGGCCGCCGAGGATCCCGGTGGCGGAGCCGACGACACCGCCCGCGGCGTCGACCACGTGCCCGACATCGCCGACGATCTGCCCGATCGCCGCCGGTGCGTTTCCGCTCAGGATCGCGCCCGGTAGGTTGACCGTGTCCGTCAGAAGGTTGCTGGTGTCGCCGAGCTCGCCCAGCCCGACGGTATTTCCGAGCCCGATCACCGAATGCAGCGTGTCGTTGAGGATCGGCACGTCGTGGCCGATCTGCTCGAGGCCGGCATGGATGCCGTCGATGACCCCGTTGGCGAGGTCGCCCACCGGCTGCAGCGGAGCGCCGGCGCCGAGAAGCGTGCCCGTGGCGCTCGTGCCGCCGCCGGTCAGGCCGCCCAGTCCGCCCAGTCCGCCCACGAGACCGGTGACGCCTCCGAGAAGACCTCCGGCCGCGTTCGTCACCGCGCCGACATCGCCGAGGATCGGCAACAGCGCCGCCAGACCCTCGCCGCCGAGGAGATTGCCGGGCAGGGCCACGACGTCGGTCACGAGGTTTCCGCTCTCGCCGAGATGGCCGAGGCCGATCGTCTCGCCGAGGTTGGTCAGGCCGTGCAGCGCATCGTTCAGGAGCGGGATCTCGTGGCCGATGTTCTCCAGCGTCGCGTGAATGTTGAGGACCGCGCCGTTGGCGAGGTTCGTTACCGGCGCGAGCAGCCCGTCCCCGGACAGCAGGCCGCCGGCGCTCGCCGCACCGGTCAGCGAGCCGACCAGCGTATCGACCGACCCGAGAACGTGGCCGAGATCGCCGAGGACCGGCGTCGCGGATTGGAGGCCGCCGCCGCCGAGGAGGGAACCGGGCAGGGTGGTGACGTCGGTCAGCAGGTTGCCCGCGGTGTCGAGATGGCCGAGCCCGAGGGTTTCGCCGAGGCCGGTGACGGCGTGGATCGGCCCATTGAGAACCGGGATCTGGTGGCCGACGGTCTCGAGCGTGGCGTGCACGTCGAGGACGGCCTGGTTCAGGATGCTGGTCGCGGGGCCGAGGATGCTGCCGCTGCCGACGAGGCCGTTGCCGGATGCCGGCACCGCGCCGACCGTCTCCGCCAGCGTTCCGGCGGCAGCGGCGACGCCGCCGGCATCCGTCAGCAGCGGATCGACCGCCTCGGTGCCGGTCGGGTTCGCGGCGACGCCGCCGAGATCGGTCAGAAGGTTTCCGGTCTCCCCGAGATGGCCGAGCCCGAGGGTCTCGCCGAGGTTGGTCAGCCCGTGGAGCGGTCCGTTCGCCGGAGCGACCTCGTGGCCGACCTCCTCGATCTGGGCGTGCGTCTGGAGGACGACCTGGTTGGCGGTGGCCTCGATCGCGTCGGGAAGCAGCGAGGCTCCGGTCTCCGTCGAGCCGCCGTCGACCGCGCCCTCGATCAACGAGGCGATCGGGCCGAGGCTTCCGAGCTGGCCCGTCGACAGGGCGGTCGAGGACAGCAACGCGCCGGGGCCGGCGAGCCATTCGAGCGAGCGGGTGGACGAGCCGAGCACGGAAAGGGGGGATGCGGACATGAAAACCTCCAGGTTTTCGATGCAACCCGATCTGCAACCATCGGTTGCATAATCCCGGTTCCGTAGTAAATGCTGAGTGAACGGTGGAGCCCGTTCGAGCGTCCGGGAACGACGACTGTGGTTCGACCCGGGTTCGACATCGCCGAGTCTCGGGGCGTTCGGTAGGTCGTAAGTAATCTCTACTCTATCCAGACGAGCGCTCAGAGAGGACTCGACGGCCGGCCGATAGATCGGCCGCGTGATCGGGCGACGATCCAAGCCGGCTGCTGGGTGCATCCCGAGGATGATCGTCGATGGGGGTGATCCGACGTTCGCCTATCCCGGCGCCAGGAGCCGAGCGGGATCGATGGACGCGTCGGCGCGGCGCAGCGTGATGCGCGTCAGCTCGGAAGGTCGGCCGAGCCTGAGGGCGAAGCCCGGCCACAACGCCGTGCCGTTGTTGACGTAGAGCGTCATGCCGCCGACCCGGTAGCGGCCCGAGACGAAACCGTCGTTGGCGCGGGCGAACAGGCGGTCGAACCCGCGCATCGTCCCGCCATGGGTATGTCCCGACAGCTGCAGCGCGACGCCGTGCGCGGCCGCCGCCCGCGCCCCCTTCGGCTGATGATCGAGCAGGAGGACGGGTGCGTCCCGCGGTGCCCCTGCGAGCGCGGCGTCGAGGTCCGGACCGGGGTGTCCCGTATGCGGCGCAGACCGATCGGTCACGCCGGCGAGCACCAGGGCGGCGTCGCCCCGCCTCAGCACCGTATGCCGGTTCGCGAGCGCCGTCAGGCCGAGTTCCGAGTACCGCCGCATTCAAGCGGGGTAGTCGAAGAAGTATTCGTGGTTGCCGGGCACGAACCAGACGCCGTCCGGTGCACCGAGCCGGCCCAGGGGCTCGACGTCGGCGCGCCGCGAAGCCGGGGCGCCGTCGATCAGGTCGCCGGTGATGACGATGAGGTCCACGCCGAGCCGGTTGGACCGCGCGACGACCTCCCGGGTCCAGGATGCCGGGAAGAGCCGGCTGATGTGCAGGTCGGTGAGCTGCAGGATCGTGTAGCCCTCGAAGGCGTCCGGCAGGTTCTCGATCGCGATGTCGACGTCCTTGAGCGCCGGCACGCGCACGGCCTGCTGGACGCCGAGCGCCGACAAGAGCATCGCCGCCGTCGCGGCCGCGTAGCGCCATCCGGCCGGAATCGCCCAGCCGCCCAGGGGCAGCGAGACCAGCGCGATCACGTCGAGCGCGAGCTGCATCACCGCCAGCAGCAGGATGGCGCCGAAGGCCCAGTTGAACAGAACCACCAGCCACTGCGGAAACTCGGGCGCGAACACCGAGCCGGACGAGAGGCGGCACCACAGGTGATACTGGGAGGCGACGAGCAGCAGCACGGCGATCCCGGCCTTCGCGGCAGGCGGGCCCGGCAGCGGCCAGAGCACCCGGGTCACGACGTACAGGCAGGGCAGGCTGAAGATCAGATGGAACATGGCGTTCCGGCTACGCTGAAAGCCGGGGTCCGGGCCAGAGCCGATGCGGGGAAATGCCGGCTTCGGTGCAGGCTGGGTCGTCGCGGCACCAGCCAGGCCGGGCCTGCATGAGGGCGCCGGACCGTCACGCCGCGGTCAGGCGCGGGATCGCGGAGCGCAGCCGGGAATATCCGCGATTGGAGAGCGGCCACGCCGCCTCGTCCCAGGGGCGCCGCACGCGCACGACCGCCTTGGGCAGCATCGCCGCCGACGGGCCGACGGGCGCCCAGGCCGTGACGACGGGTAGCCCGGCCGACCAGCCGGCGTCGGCCGGTGCCGCCTCGCAGCCGAAAT
Source organism: Methylobacterium sp. E-025 (assembly GCF_022829705.1). NCBI lineage: Bacteria > Pseudomonadati > Pseudomonadota > Alphaproteobacteria > Hyphomicrobiales > Methylobacteriaceae > Methylobacterium > Methylobacterium sp. E-025. The sequence continues at coordinate 3,319 of NZ_JAKSYR010000187.1, read as the reverse complement.
GAGCGGCCGCCCGGTCCAGCGCATCCTGCATCGCGGCGTGATCCGCCGACCGGACGCGCTCGGACGCCCCCTCGGCATGAGCGAGCATGCCACCGATCCGCACGATGCGCGCCTCCCCGAGCGGAAGGCTCTCCGGGTGCAGGTCGTCGAGATGCAGCAGCAGCGCGACGTCGCCGGTCGGCGGCATGGCGGCAGCCGGCAGAGGGACCTCGCGCGGTGGCATCGCCTCGTCGAGGGCGTCCGGGTACTCGTCGAGCCCTTCGGGATCGAAGCGGTTCTCGGTGTAGCGCCGGATGTTCTCGGCGCGCGCGACGTAGTGCTTGCCCCGGGTGTGCAGCCCCGCCACCCAGCGCCAGGACAGCGTGTTGCTCGCCGGATCGCCGTCGACGAGATGGCGCATGAAGAAATCCGCACCCAGCGCCCAGGGCAGGCGCAGGGTGAAGATCCAGATCGAGGCGAACCACATCCGGGCGTGATTGTGCAGCCAGCCGGTCTCGACGAGGTCCCGCGCCCAGTCGTCGAAACCGTCGATGCCGGTCCGGCCCGCGACCGCGGCCTCGTAGGTCCGGCGCAGGCCGGGCTCCGCGGCGAGCCGCGCCCGATCCGCCGTGGCCAGCGCGAGGGCGTCGGTCCAGGCGGTCGGGTGGGTCTCGAGATGGCCCTTGAAATAGGTCCGCCAGAAGACCTCGGAGACGAACTTCTCGGTGCCGCCGTCGCCGAACGCGGCCTGGGCGGCGGCCACCACCTCGGCTTCCGTGATCAGGCGGCGCCGAAGGTAGGGCGAGAGCACCGACGTGGTCGGCCGCGCGTCCGGTCCGCGGTCGGTGTTGCGGGCACCGGCATAGTCGACGGCGGCGTCCGCGAGGAAGGCCGACAGGCGGTCGAGCCCGGCGGCACGGGTCATGGGAAAGCTGCGATCCATGCCGTCGAGCTAGCGCGGCGGCGCGCCGGCTTGGATGCGACCGATTCCCCGAACCCCGGCGGAGGCCGCCGGGGTGTATCCAGTGTCGAGCATGGCGCGATCGCGCGTCAGGCCGCCTCGGGCATGCGGTCGAGGAACTTGTCCAGGGTGAGCGGATAGTCCCGCACGCGGATGCCGGTGGCGTTGTAGACGGCATTCGCCACCGCGGCGCCCACGCCGCAGATCCCGAGCTCGCCGACGCCCTTGGCCTTCATCGGCGAGGACATCGGATCGACCTCGTCGAGGAAGATCACCTCCTGATGCGGGATGTCGGCGTGCACCGGCACCTCGTAGCCGGCGAGGTCGTGGTTGGCGAAGAAGCCGCGCTTGGTGTCGACCGCCAGTTCCTCCATCAGCGCCGAGCCGGTGCCCATCGTCATGCCGCCGATGACCTGGCTGCGGGCCGATTTCGGGTTGAGGATGCGCCCCGCCGCGCACACTGCGAGCATGCGCCGGACCCGGATCTCCGCCGTGTCGGCATCGACCCCGACCTCGACGAAATGGGCGCCGAAGGTCGATTGCTGCTGCTTCTTGGAGAGGTCGCCGAACTCGATGGTATCCTCGGCCGTCAGCTCGCCCCGGCTCGCGGCCTCGCCGAGCGGAACCGCACGGTTGCCGGCCCGCACCTGCCCGTCGGCGAAGACCGCGTCGTCGGAGTTGATGCCGAGACGCTGCGCCACCGCCTCGCGAAGCTTGACGCAGGCCGCGTAGACGCCGGCCGTCGACGAGTTTCCGCCGAACTGACCGCCCGATCCCGACGAGACCGGGAAGGCGGAATCACCGAGCCTGACCGCCACCTTGTCGAGGGTCACGCCCATCATCTCGGCGGCGGTCTGCGCGATGATGGTATAGCTGCCGGTGCCGATGTCGGTCATGTCGGTCTCGACCGTGACGGTGCCGGCTCCGTCCAGCCTGACCCGCGCGCCCGACTTCAGGACCATGTTGTTGCGGAACGCCGCGGCCATGCCGACGCCGACGAGCCACTGCCCGTCCCGCACCTGGCCCGGCCGTGCATTGCGCTTGGACCAGCCGAAGGTTTCGGCCCCCAGCTTGAGGCAGCCGACGAGGTCGCGGTGGGAGAACGGGCGCTTCGGGTCCTGCGGGTCGACCTGGGTGTCGTTGCGGATGCGGAATTCCACAGGGTCGATCCCGAGCTTCTCCGCCATCTCGTCCATGGCGACCTCCAGGACCATCAGGCCGGGCGCCTCGCCCGGCGCCCGCATGGCGTTGCCCTCTGGCAGGTCGAGATGAGCGAGCTTCATCGCGGTGAGCCGATTGGCACCGGCGTAGAGCAGCTTGGTCTGGCTCACCGCCGTCTCGGGATCGCCGTCGGGCAGGTTGCCCGACGTGCTCTCGTGGGCGATGGCGGTGATCGTGCCGTCCTTGGTCGCGCCGATGCGCACGCGCTGGATCGTGGCCGGGCGATGCGTGGTGTTGTTGGCGATGAGCGGGCGGGTCAGCGCCACCTTCACCGGGCGCTGGAACGCCTTGGCGGCGAGGGCTGCGAGCACCGCGTCGGCCCGCACGAACAGCTTGCCGCCGAAGCCGCCGCCGACGAAGGGTGAATCGAGGCGGACGTTCTCCTTCGGCACGCCGAGGATCTTGGCGAGGCTGCCATGGCCCCAGCCGATCATCTGGTTCGAGGTCCAGAGCGTGACCTTGTCGCCGTCCCAGGCGGCGATGGTCGCGTGCGGCTCCATCATCGCGTGGCTCTCGTCGGCTGTGGTGTAGCGCTCGTCGAGCGTCACCGGCGCCTGCGCGAACGCCCCCTCGAAATCGCCGACGCGTTCCTCGCCGTCGCCGCCGCTGCCCTCGCTGCTGTCGCCGGGCACGGGCGGCGCGCCCTTCGCCTCGGCCGCGAGATCGAACTTGCCGGCCTCGGGCGCGTAGTCGACCGTCACGAGAAACGCCGCGGCGCGGGCCTGCTCGAACGTCTCGGCGACGACGACCGCGACGGCCTGGTGGTAGTGCTGGATCTCGTCGCCGCCGAACAGGTAGGCGGCGTTCATCATGCCCCGCTCCAGCCGGGGATGCTCCAGGGTCGTCACGACGCCCACGACCCTGGGCGCCGCCTTGGCGGCCGCCGTGTCGATGGCGCGGATGCGGCCCTTGGCGATGCTGGACCCGAGCACGTAGCCGTAGGCCTGGTTCGGCACGACGTCGTGGCGCTCGTAGGCGTAGGGCGCGGTGCCGGTGGTCTTGTACTTGCCATCGATGCGGTCGGTCGGCTTTCCGACGACCTTGAGCTGGTCGATCGGGTTTTGGCCGGCGGGCTGGTCGAACTTCATGGCTTCAGGCCCTCGCTTGGTTGAGCGCCGCGGACAGGGTCCGCTCGGCGAGCGTCAGCTTGTAGGCGTT
>NZ_JAKSYR010000182.1:0-15053 GCF_022829705.1 Methylobacterium sp. E-025 | reverse complement strand
TCGAGGCGGTTATGGCTGACGCGTCGTGGTTCAGCCATGGGGTGATCGACAAGCTGGCGACCCTGCGCAACCCGACCCGTTCCGGCCGGCCGTCGGCCGGGATCGAGAACCTAACGATCCGGGAGCGGGACATGCTCACGCGGATCTGTCAGGGGGCCACCGATCAGGAGATCGGGGCCGAGCTGAAGCTGTCGCCGAACACGGTGCGCAATCACGTCTCAGCGCTCTATCGCAAGCTCGGGGTCAACCGCCGCAGCGCCGTGGTGGTGTGGGCGCAAGAGCGTGGGATCGGCCCGAACACCCGGCACCTACGCTAAGGCGGAAGAAAACCGTGACGGAACTACCAAGTTGGCTTGGTGCAAATGTACTTTATGTAAATCGGCGGAACTTCGAGTAGAATTCCTTATTACGCAGTGGTAGCTCTGCTCATGCGGGCATCTCGGAAGATCATCCCCCTGGGTTGATATGAGGAGATCCGCGTGGCCGGGCGTCGGAAGGTGCTCTCTCCCGACCACACCCGGGCACTGATCAAGGAAGCCATCGGCATCATCGAGGGCGACCAGGCGATCCAGGCGGAAGCCGCCGCTGAGATCGCCGCCATCGAAGCTGCGCACACGTCGTTGACCCCCAAGGCAAGATCGAAGCGCTCGACTCACAGGTGATGCTGGGGCGGCGAGTAGGCGCGCGGGCTGCACTCAGCCTCTGCACACCGTCAGCACGTCTGCAGAGGCAGGCCTCTCAACCCAACTGCATGAAGTGGAACTGGACCATGTCCCTCCTCGCCTGGATCGTGCTCGGCCTGATCGCCGGCTTCATCGGCAGCAAGATCGTCAACAACACCGGTCAGGGGCTCGTAGTCGACATCCTGCTCGGCATCGTCGGCGCCGTCGTCGGCGGCTTCCTGTTCAACCAGTTCGGCCAGCCCGGGGTGTCCGGGGTGAACCTTTACAGTTTGCTCGTCGCCATCGTCGGCGCCGTGGTGGTGCTATGGATCTACCACACCCTCATGGGCCGCCGACGGGTGCTTTGATCCAGGCGAACCCTCTTCGCCGATACAGGCCGAAGACCGACCCGATCTCTTAAAACGAAAGCATACCAACTATGGCGTTGTCCCCCGACACCACCCGTTCGACTTTTGATCACGAAGTCCCGACTTCCACCTTGGCCACCCCGGCCGAGGACATGCGCACGATGGCGCTGCACTCGGTCTCTTGGGGGGCGGTGCTCGCCGGCGCCGTGATCGCGCTGGTCGCCCAGGTCATCCTGAACATGGTCGGGCTCGGCATCGGACTGTCGACCGTCGACCCGGCGGGCAACGGCACGCCCACCGCCGGGTCGCTCTCGTCCGGCGCCGGCATCTGGTTCGTGATCTCCGGCATTCTCGCAGTCACCGCCGGCGGCTGGCTCGCCGGGCGCCTCTCGGGGAAGCCCGCCAACACCACCACCGCCTACCACGGGCTGCTCGCCTGGGCGGTCTCGACGCTGGTTGTCGTGTACCTGCTGTCCTCGGCGGTGGGCGGCATCGTCAGCGGCGCATCGAGCGCGGTGTCGAGCACGCTTGGCGGTGCTGGCAACCTGGTCGGTGGTTCAGTGAAGACTGCGGCACAGGCGGCTGCCCCGTCGCTGCCGGGCATGGACAATCCGTTCTCGAACATCGAGGGCCAGATCCGTGGCACGACCGGCAACGATCCGGAGGCCCTGAAGAATGCCGCCGTCAGCGCCATGCGCGCCGCCGTGACCGGTGACGCCGCCCAGCAGAAGGACGCACAGGAGAAGGCCGCCCAGGCACTGTCCAAGGCTCAGGGCATCCCGGTCGATCAGGCCCGGACCCAGGTCGCCCAGTACGTGAAGCAGTTCAACGACACGGTCGCCCAGACCAAGGAGCAGGCCAAGCAGGCGGCGGATGCTGCAGCCCGGGTCGGCTCGCAGGGAGCGCTCTACGGCGCCCTGGCATTGGTCCTCGGTGCACTGTCGGCCTTCTTCGCCGGGCGTGGTGCCGCCGTCGACCCGGTGCTCACCCGCACCGCCCCCGTCGTCACGACCCAGCGTCGGGTCTGACGGTGAGCGACCCCGCCGCCACCGAGCCGCGTCTCCCCGGGACGCAGGACAAGCAGGCGGCGAAGGTCGCCATCGGTGAGAGCGTAACGCTCCCGCTGATCGCCGAGACCGCCCGCATCGACAAGCGGGCGGTGGACACCGGGCGGGTGCGGGTCTCGACCCGAACCGAGGCGGTCGATCAGGTCCTGCGCGAGACCCTGCGCAGCGATCACGTCGGGGTTACCCGGGTGCCGATCAACCGGACCCTGGCCGAGGGCGAGACGCCCCCGGTGGTCCGGGAGGAGAACGGGGTGACCATCATCCCGGTCCTCGAAGAGATCCTCGTCGTCGAGAAGCGCCTCGTCCTACGGGAGGAGGTGCATGTCCGCCAGACCACAGCGGACGAAGACGTCGAGGTCCCGGTGACACTGCGCAAGCAGCACGCCGTGGTCGAACGCGTGGATCCGGAAGGCCACGCCAGCGAGCAGATCAATCCCCTATCAGCTCAGGAGCAAACATTATGACGCAGACGATCACCGCGCTCTTCGATCGCCCGACCGAGGCACAGGCCGCTCAAGCCAAGCTCATCGCCGCCGGCATCCCGCAATCGACGATTAGGCTGGTGCAGGGAGCGCAGACGGCGCGCACCAGCGGCTCTTACGATTACCGCAAGGACGAGGGCGGGTTCTGGGGCTCGCTCAAGGACTACTTCATGCCCGAGGAGGATCGCTACGCCTACAGCGAGGGTCTGAGCCGAGGCGGCACGCTGCTGACCGTGAGTGTCGAGCCGACGCAGTCCGACACAGCCTACGACATCCTGGAGCAGAACGGTTCGGTCGATCTCGACCAGCGTGAGAGTGCTTGGCGCCAGGAAGGCTGGAGCGGCTACTCGGCCGGTGGAGCTACGGCAGCGAGCTCGACCACGGACACGACGGCGACCGGAACCTCGGCTACGGGCGCCGCGGCCCTGAAGGCCGCCGGCACGACCACCGGCGAGTCGGACTACATCCCGGTCGTTGAGGAGCGGCTCAACGTCGGCAAGCGCGTGGTCGACAGCGGCCGGGTGCGGGTGCGCTCCTACGCCGTTGAGAAGGCAGTAAGCGAGAACGTCACCTTGCATGACGAGACCGTGCACGTTGATCGGCGTGTGGTCGACCGGGCGGTGACGCCTGGCGACATGGCTCTGTTCGAGGACAAGGTCATTGAGGCCACCGAGATGCGCGAAGAGGCGGTGGTGTCGAAGGAAGCCCGGGTCGTTGGCGAGGTCGGCATCCGCAAGGATGCGGCTCAGCGCGTCGAGACCGTTACGGATAAGGTGCGCCATACCGAGGTCGAGGTCGAGGACGAGCGCGGCAAAGTCAGCCGCACTGGCACGACCGGCACCACGGTGACGGACGCCGCGCCCGGCACCCGCAAGCCGGTCTGATCCATCCGAGAAGCGCTGCCTGGATCCTTGATGCACCAGGCAGCGCACCATGCCGAGATCCGAGTTCGGGTCGGCCCGTTCTCGACCGCAACCTGTCAAATAGGCCCCGCCATGTTTCTGAACCGCTCGCTTCTTCTCCTCTTGCCGCTGATCGCAGCAGCACCCGCATCGGCGCAGACGACTGTTACCGGGCAGCCGGCAGCGGGTGAGGTCTCCAGTGCGACCTCCGGTGGTCAGAACGCCGTGACGCGGCCGAACACGGATCACGCCAACACGGCATTGGTCACAGGAGCGGGAGCGAACGTCAAACTGGAGCGGGGTGCCAACAGCTTCACTGAGGGTGAGGCCCGCCGGCGTCTCGAGCAGGCCGGCTACCACGAGGTCACGAACCTCAAGAAGGACGGCAACGGCATCTGGCGCGGCGATGCGCTGATGGGCAGCAAGCCGGCCAGCGTCGGCCTCGACTTCAAAGGCAACGTCTCGGTGCGCTAGCCGGTTTCCGCGTTCGATTCATCCGGTTCAAACCCCTCGGAGTGCTTCCATGCCCACACAGACCCTCTCGGCCCTGTACGATCGCTACGACGACGCTGCCGCGGCCGTGACGAAGCTGGAGGCGGCTGGTGTGCCGCACTCCGACATTAGTCTCGTCGGCAACAAGACGGAGACGACCACCACTGGAACCAGCGATCCGGTGGACCATGCCACCAACGGTGCAGGGACCGGTGCAACGCTCGGCACGATCCTGGGTGGCGGTGCCGGTCTCCTCGCTGGCCTCGGGCTGATGGCCATCCCGGGCGTCGGTCCGGTCGTGGCTGCGGGCTGGCTCGTCGCGACGTTGACCGGTGCCGGCCTCGGGGCCGCGGCAGGTGGTTTGACCGGTTCGTTGACCAGCGCCGGCGTGAGCGAGACCGATGCGCATGCCTACGCTGAAGGCGTGCGCCGGGGTGGTTCGCTACTGACCGCGAAGGTGGATGAGGCCCACGCCGCCGTGACCATGCGCATCCTGGAGGAGCATGGCGCTGTCGATCTTGACGCACGTACGCAGGGTTGGGAAAGCGAGGGCTGGAGCAGAAAGACGGCTGGCGCGTCGCAAAGCGATACTTCGACCTTGATTGGTTCGGACGCAGCCGCAGGCTCGATCGTGCGCGAGAACGATGCGGTCGACGCTCCCGTGGCTAGCCCGGATACACGGACGTCCGGTGCTCGCCGGGTGCGTGTCTACAATCACCCGGTCTGATCATCGGGATCCGCGCGCCAGCGCAGCCTCGGCATCGACCAATCCGATCAACCTGGTCGAAAGGCCGCTTCAGGAGTCCAGATCATGGGCCTACTCGACAGTATCATCGGCAGTGTGGTCGGCGGCAACGCCAGTAAGCAGCAGGGCGCCGGCGCCAGTCCCCTTGTAAGCGTCCTGATGAGCCTTCTGGCCGCACGGGCCGGAGACGGCGGCCTTGGCGGCATGCTGGGCAACGCAGGTAACAGTCTTGGCAGTGGCCAGGGTGGTCTCGGTGGTCTGCTCGGAGGTGGCGGAGCAGGTGGGCTTGGTGCCCTCGTCGAGCAGTTTACCCAGGCCGGCCATGGTGGGGCGATCAACTCGTGGATCGGCCAAGGACAGAACCAGCCAATCGCACCGCACGATCTCGGAGCGGCGCTCGGTCCGGAAACGGTGGGGCAGCTCTCACAGCAGACGGGCATGGGAAGCTCCGACCTGCTGTCGCAGCTCTCCCACCTGTTGCCAGGTGTGATCGACCAGCTCACCCCGCAAGGCCGGATGCCGACCGAGCAGGAGCACGCACACTGGTAGCTCTTGTTGCGCCTAACCAGGACAAAACGAGCTTTGCCGTTCCAATTGGATCAGCACAGAGGTGTTCGTCCTTGGCTCCTGACCACAACGCTTGCCTTTCTGATGGTCGGCAGCACCGGAGCCAACCACTAAGTATCGATTAGTTTGGACAAGCTCGATACTCATTCGAGACAGGCCGGCCTCTCCCGCAACGAGATTCTTTCCTGGCTCTCATCAGAGCTTCCTTCGGTGGATCGCTACACCCCCGACGGCAGGCTGCCCGCCCATTGAGGCGTTGCACCTGAGGACATCCCGCATGCCGGTCGGGATCCCTCCCGTCCGGACGCGCCGGTCGACATGACCGCAACGAGCACCGTGACGGTGCCACCCGAGGAACCCACCATGGCCAAGACCGCGCACGCTGAGGCTGCCAAGCACCACGAGGCCGCCGCCAAGTCGCACAAGACCGCCGCCGAGCAACATGAGAAGGGCGACGAGACCGCCGCCGCCAAGCACTCGAAGGAGGCCCATGGCCACTCCGAGAAGGCACACGAGAGCTCGACCAAGGCCCACGGCAAGAGCGCCAAGAAGTAACACGACCCCATCCAACCGCCGGACGCGCATTCCGCGCGCCCGGCACCAACTTCGGAGAAGAACCATGGACGAGAACCGCATCACCGGTGCAGCGAAGGAATTCAGCGGCAAGGTCCAGGGCGTCGTTGGCGACGTGACGGGCGACCGCGAGACCAAGGCCAAGGGCGTCGCCAACGAAGCCAAGGGCAACGTCGAGAACCTGTACGGGCAGGCTAAGGACGCCGTGCGCGACGTTGCCGACCAGGCCGGTGACCTTGCGCAGGGTGCCCTGAAGCAGGGTCGCGACGCCTTCCCCGACGCCGAGCGCACCTACCGTCAGGGCGCCGACACGGTGACGAGCTACGCCAAGGAGTCACCGCTGATGATGGCCGCGATGGCGGGCGCACTCGGCTACCTCCTCGCGATGGTCATCCACGGCCGCCGCTAGGTGCGGCCTCACCCAAGCCGTCCCGCAGGTCAGGAGCATCACCTTGAACGATCCCACCCGACTTGCGTGTCCGCCCCTCGCCGATGGCCCGATGCAGGCGGCACGCTCACCGGCTGGCTTGGCCGATGCCGTGCGCGACCAAGCCAGCGGCTATGCCGACCGGCACAAGATCGAGGCTGCAGGCTTCCTCTCTGAGCTCGCCGGCGCGCTGCGTTCGGGCGGTAGCCAACTGAATGGACAAACACAGGTAAAGCCGTTCGTCCACGCCGTCGCCGACAACCTCGACGCGTTCTCGGACCGTATCATACGCCGAGGCTGGCGTGAGCTTTACCGCGACGCCAAGGGGGTCGCACTAGGCCACCCGTTGGCGACGGCCCTGGTGGTCGGGGCGCTGGGGTACGGCGCCTTCCACATCATCCGGTTCGGCGAAGGCGGTGCTGGCAAATCCCCCGGTGAACCCAGGCAGGCGTGGGGCAGGTACCTTTGAGCGCCGTCCCGCCACCCACATCTGCCCATGGCATTCCCAGTTTGCTCGCCGAAGCGCTCCGGGGTGTAGGCGACGTCGTCCGGGGCGAGATCGCCCTGTTCCGCCAGGAAATAACCGACAGCCTGCGAAGCCTGATCGTCGGCCTCGCGGCGATGGCCGGTGCGGCGGTGTTCGCCGTTGTCGGCTTCCTGGTCCTGGTCGACGCTTTGATGAAGTGGGTCGCCGCTGTCGTCGGCTCGGAGGCGCTCTCCGCCCTGATCGTCGGTGTCGTCTTCCTCGTTCTCGGCGTCGTCCTGGCGCTGACCGCCAGGAGCCGGTTCTCGCTCAACGGGCTCATGCCGACTCGGACAGGCCGCCAGCTTCGGCAGGACGCCACCGTTATCAAGGAGCACGTAGACGCATGAGTGACGCCCACGCACTGGAGCACGAGATCGAGGCAAGCCGCGGCCGCCTGGGCCGGACGCTGCACAGTCTTACGCAGCGCCTCACCCCCACCGGCATCGTCGAAGACATGCTCCGCAGCATCCGCCACGACGCGACCGGGGCCGTCCTCTACGACGGCGCCCTGGAGGCTGTCCGCCGCAACCCGGTGCCAGTTCTCATGATGTGCCTCGGCACCGTGATGCTCCTCAAGGGCAAGAATCCCATTGGGGGGCTGCCTACCGAACCATACGGGATCCGGATCGGTTCGCCGTACCGAGCACTGCCATTGCCTCGAAGCCTCCAGCTACGACATCGAAAAATTCCCGGTGACCGAGACAACGACAGTCCACGACGCAGAAATGGCCAGCGTCGAAAATAGTCCCGGGACGAGGCGGTATGAGCTCGCCGCGACACTGGTCAAGCTTGGGATATTCGGCAGCAGCTTTCCGTCCAGTCGGCACATGTTCTGGCTGGACCAAGTACAGCGCCTAAGCACAAATAATGGCAATGCACTGACTCCCCACCCAGAGAAACGCATTTAATTGCTGCTCTCTAACTCGATGAATTAGCGAGAACACTGCGGCTTAAGCAGCTCTTTCTCTCATTCATATACCCGTTGCGTCTAGTTGAAAGTATTGAAAGGAGTCTTGCATGACCATCGAGCAAGTCTGCCTGGTGGTCGTTCTAAACCTCCTCATTGGCAGCTTCATCACACGACTAAGGCGCCTGCGTACGCACCGATCCGCGAGCTTTATCTTGGTCGCGATGATCCTAACCGGATTCGCTATGATATGGCGCTCTCTTATGGTCTGATATCGTCCCCAATCAACCCGCTTTCAATCACAGGAGTTGATAACATTGGCTGAGAGCGTGTAATAGGTCGAAAGACTATTGTAGATAGGCGTACGCTGCCTCAATACCGAGGTCCCCTGTTGGGGCCTACTTCAAGAGATGCCCCATGACTGACCCTATCCCACAGGTGACCCCATTGCGGACTGAGACCTCGCCGATGGTCTGGACCATATTTCTCGGAACCGCACTTCTTGGGCTGGTGGCTCTACCGCATCGCAGACTCACTTCGCGCTCGGAAGACGCATCGAGTCAGCTTGGCACCGAGGACGGTCCAAAAACTCACGAAGGGGTGGTCGCCGCCCGGATCGCTGATACGGAGGCTGACCGAGGTCGTAAGGCGTCCAGCCCATCTGAGATCCCGGCCAAAGGTTGGTTCGATATTGGCAAGCGCCTGTTCCAGGAGTTCAGCAACGACCGTGTACTGCTGGTTGCGGCAGGCGTCACATTCTACGCCATCCTGGCGCTTTTTCCCGCCATTGGCGCTTTTGTCTCGATTTACGGCCTTGTCGCCGATCCTACGACCATTAACGAACAGTTGGCCTCTCTCCAAAGCGTCATGCCGGGCGGTGCCCTCGACATCATCGGCGAGCAGGTCAAGCGCATCGCAGCAAAAGGTGGCGGCACCCTCGGTTTCACCGCGGCCTTCGGCATCGTCGTGTCGATCTGGAGCGCCAACGGTGGCATGAAGGCAATCTTTGATGCGCTGAACATCGTCTATGATGAGAAAGAGAAGCGGAACTTTTTCTGGTTGAACTTACGATCTCTGACTTTTACAGCTGGAGCGCTTCTCTTTGTAGTCCTAGCTCTTGTCGGCATCGTTGTGATACCGGCTGCGCTAGCCTTGCTGAATTTGGGTTCGATGGAATGGGTGATCACATTAGCGCGATGGCCGATCTTACTCCTGGTCGTCTTAGGCAGCCTGGCGCTTTTGTACCGGTACGGACCGAGCCGAGAAGCTGCGAAGTGGCGTTGGGTCACCTGGGGAAGTGGCGTTGCTGGCGTTCTTTGGATCGTCGTGTCGGCGCTATTCTCGTGGTATGTCTCAAGCTTCGGCAACTACAATGAGACCTACGGGTCCCTTGGAGCCATCATCGGCTTCATGACCTGGATTTGGATCTCTACGACCATTGTCCTGCTCGGAGCGGAGTTAAATGCCGAGATGGAACATCAGACGGTCACAGATACGACAACGGGTCGGCCGGAAGAGCTTGGTGCGCGCAAAGCAAAAGTGGCTGACACCATCGCAGCTGCCGTATGAAAATTGGGTGGATAGTTCGAATGCTTCTGGTTGCAAAATCCATACTTCTCAGAAATATATCCAGGATTCGTGAGAGCTATATTTGAATAATAACTGATAAATAACATTCATCCTATCAATCAGCATGACGGCAATTCGACCATTTTCCGCACATGGGCAGTCGGCGGTTCTCGACGCAACCCGGTCGCTTGGTTCGCCACAGGCGCTTCCAAAGAGCGGCCATTCATCGGCTGTCCGGCAACTTCTACTAGGGGAATAGGCCGAAGCTCGGGCGGCGTCGGAAGGCGGACATCAAACTTTGCTTATTCACCAAACATTATATTTCGTTTCCGGAACTATCACTGGGTGAGCAGGAGCTTCCCCGAGATCGGACCAACGCCTTTAGGTACCGGCACACTGGTAGCGTCGTAGTTCGCGTTGAGGTACAGGTTCGGCCCTTCATAGAGGTTGACTTGTGCGGCGACGATTACGGTGTAGGCGGACTGATCAGCCACAGGCTTGTCCGCGTCGATCACCAACCGGCCAACAGGTAGGTAGATCGTCCCCAGCATGGTCCGCGCGTCGTCACTGATAATGCGGTAGGTACGCAGAGGGCGCGTCAAACCCAGGGGCTGAGGTGTCGGCGACGGGGCCGGGGAAAGAGGAGAGAGCAAAGCGCCTACGAAGCTGATGATTGCGGTCGTCGGGTCGACAGGACTGCTGACAGTTCGATCTTCGGCCATCAATAGGCCAGCCATGATACCCGTAGTCGGAGCTGCTAAGCTGATTGTAGACTTTTTGTCGAACAGCAAACCAGCTTGATCTCCGGCAAAAAACAGGCCGACATCCGTACCTGTCAGTGAGCCCTTCTGATCCACCACGAGCGGCCCATCCTTCATAACGTAGATGCCGGATCGAAGAGTGACGTTCGCCTTCTTCGTGATGTGCAAGCCGCCGCAGTAAGTGCCGGGATCAAGGGTGACGCTCTGGTCGACAAGGTTCTTACTGGTATCACCCTTGCTGTTGGCCGAAGCCGGGATCGGCATGCAACTGCCCGGTACGGGTAGAGAGCGGTCTTTGAGCGGATCACCCAGCGTCGGACAGCCCGTTTGCGGTGGGGGTGCGAAGTTCGCTCGCGCTCCACTGTAGCCCCCCGCCGAGCAGATGGTCTGAGCTTTGGCCATGGCGCTGTCGCCGCCGACCATGCCTTTGACGTTGGATGAATTTGAATAAAGCGAGCACCCATCTGCGGTGACCTCGGCCCTCGTCTGCAGGTTGAAGGCGCCGGGTGCGCTCTGGTCAAGGGTGAGCATGCACAGGCGCATTTTGCCAACGACGTTGGCTCGCGCTTGTACCGCCACCACCGTCGTACGAATGCCTAGAAAGGCGCCGAAAGCCGGCCTCACCGTTTCCTCAGCGCGAGCGAACACACTTGTCTTATCTTTAGCTACAGTGACGGTGAGCGTGAATGGTCGATCCGGTAACAAATGGGCGCTGTCTCGAACCGTCTGTTCGGTCACGCCTTGGACTGATTCAACGGTCGATGATACGAGCTTGAGGGTGTTACCGCCGGCAAGGGTTCCCGCATCGACAGCGCTCTGAAGTTGGGTGCGGCGGTACGAGAGGCGGGCATAGTCGACGCCGCCGCCGACGAGGCCAAGCAGTAGAGTTGCACTTAGACCGAAAATGATTGCGACACCGCCGCGGCAATCAACCAAGAAGCCATCTCGGCGACTTAGCGTACTAGGTACTTCGAAGCGCGGCTCATCAATGGCCTCTTCTAGAGGGACAACCTTCACCTGTGGTGGATTAAAGAGCGATCGCATGGCACTTTGAATGACGGAAGAAAATCAAAATAGTCTTAAAGACGCGCAAAGACTGATGAATGCGTCAAGCGATTGCCGGATAAGAAACGTGTTGTGACGGGGGGCTTTAACTCTATCAAGCAGAAATTAATATTTTAAAGTAATATTAATTATCAACCCACAACAGGCCATCTGAATGTAAATTTCTGCATTGAATGAACATAACTTATTTTTAAGGCTGGTTGTATATGTATACCTCGTATGCTGCACGGTTTGTCTGGTTTCAAGCGGCGGCTACGTTGGGAGGTGCCCATGCAGCTGGGTAGGCATTGCCGATCGGCTTCCTTTGTCAGCTCCGAAAGCGGCAATATCATAGTAATTTTTGGGCTCACCCTGCCCCTCCTCGTCGGTGCGAGCGGCCTCGCGATTGACTACGGCAATGCTGTGCGTATCCGCGCTGTTGAAGCCAGCGTGGCCGATGCGACCGCCCTGCTGGTTGCGAACGCTGACACCGTCGCCGCTGCCACCGAAGGCCTGCGCCTGGCCAGTGCTCAGCTCACCTCGCAACTGGGTTCGGTCAAGACGACCAATGGCTTCCAAGTTAATGGTACGTGGGTTGACGGCGCGAACTACCGGGTGACAATCTCGACGACGCTGAAGACGAGCCTCTTGCACCTTCTACCCGGCATGCCAAGGCAGATTACAGTCGGGACTGCCACGACCGTCAATCGAGTCGCGCCTGTCTACCAGACCAGCCCGCCAACGTTTAGCCAGCTGTCACCTGAGGCTGCTGACTACAACCGTATCTACATGTACTGCTACTCGTCCGATCCAAAACGACAAGCCCAGGCCGACAAGGGTCGCCGAGGCATAGTCGCCATTGCCGACAATGGCGCGCCTTCGACAGATTACTCTAAAGCCACCTTGCCCACCTGTGGCGCCAATGAAGCGCCAAGCTATATGCTGCATAACGTTCGAAACGCTCGCAGCAACAAATCCGCATGGAATGATACGAATCAAGAAATTTACGAGTATTATACCGATACGACCATCGATACGGGAACACGCGTACAGTCGGTGAGCATGAAGGGTTATCGCGTGTACAGCGGAACCACTCTGTCTCCGATCAACATGGTCTCAAATCCGATTTTGGAGACGATTGTCTGCGACACCCTGAGCCAATGCAAAAGTAAGTCGGACGGGGGCATCTTGCCGAATAGTCATACGACCCACAATCCCGCCACGGCGACCGCGAGTTGTAGCGATAACAAGTACATGTATTACGGCTGGGAAGATCGGCCGCCGAACGCTGGTAGCGACATGGACTATGACGATATTCGAGTCATCGTATCCTGTCCGACATTGGTGAAGGTCTCTGACAAGAAATTACGAATCGTCGAATAGCTTGAAAATATGTAGATTGGACATGATCGGCCCCCACGAGGTGATCCAAGAGTGAAGTTAGTGCACGGTGGGCCGCTCCGCCACGAGTAGCTTGGCCGGCGGAGCTGGTCGGGCGAGCGCAGCCGGCTAAGCGGAGAAGGCTGGCACGAACACCTCCGGTGCCGGCGGCCGGTATTTCAGCGAGGCCTGCGGGCGCACGCCGTTGTAGTGACGGCGCCAGCTTTCGATGACGACCTGCGCTTCCCTGAGTGTGTAGAAGATCTCGCCGTTCAGAAGTTCGTCGCGAAGCCGTGCGTTGAAGCTTTCGACGTAGCCATTCTCCCACGGTGAGCCTGGCGTGATGTAGGCCGTCTTTGCTCAGACGCCGGTGATCCAAGCTCGTACGATCTTCGCAACGAACTCCGGGCTGTTATCCGAACGGATATAGCTCGGTACGCCACGCAGGATGAACAGATCTGAGAGCACGTCGATGACGTCGGTTGCCTTCAGCTTGCGGGCGACTCGGATCGCCAAGCATTCGTGCGTGAACTCGCTGCGCGGTCCTTCGGTTCGCCGACCACGGTGAGCATCCGGATCTTGCGTCCATCATGCGTGCGCGCCTCGACGAAGTCGTACGACCACACGTGATTGCGGTGTTCCGGGCGAAGACGGACGCAGGAGCCGTCGTTGTCCCAGATCCGCCCCCGCTTGGGCTGTCTGGCTGGGACCTTCAGACCCTTACGACGCCAAATGCACTCGACGCGCTTGTCGTTGACGAACCATCCGGCCGCCTTCAGCAGCGCGCTGATCTTGCGGTAGCCATAGCGTCCGTACTTCTCAGCCAACGCCGCGAGATCGGCCGTCAGCGCCTCTTCATCGTCGCGGCCCCGCGGTACCTTGCGCTGTGTCGGGCGATGCTGTCCAAGCGCCCTGTAGGCACGGCGCTCGGAGACGGTCATCGTCCGCATGATGTGCTAGACACAGGCGCGTCGGCGCGCAGGGCTCGAGACGTCTTCCCCGGGACGCCTCCTGCAGGATCAGCTTGTCCAGCGTCAAATCGGCGATGGCCTTTCGAAGCCGAGCATCCTCGGTCTCAAGACCTTCATCCGTCGAACTTGATCCGACTTCAGGCCGCCAAACTCACGTCGCCACCGGTAGTATGTCACCGAACTCACACCGAGCGCGCGGATTGCATCGGCCACGCTCTGGCCCTGTAAGATCAGCACGTCTGCCTGACGTAGCTTCGCGACGATCTCCTCGGGCTTCGGGTGCTTTGCCATCTTGTCCGTCCCCCAGGCTCAAAAGCCATACCAAAGGGCGGACCATCTCAATGGGGGCTGACCAATGTCGCGAACGCCAATGTCGTGAGTGTCTCGGTTGAACTCGATGATCGCGCCGTGCTCGATTGTCCCAGTGTCCGTCCGCCCTGAACGTAGCGTGCAAACGATGTGGGCCATAGCTCCGGCAGCCCGGTCAAGCGCGTTCGATCACTGAGAGTTCGCGCCCCAAATCTTCGAGGAAGGCAATGAGCACTGTGCGGACCGTCTCGCTCGTGACCTCCGGGTATTGGAGTAACGGCTCGGAGGAAGGGACAGCGCCTTCGGCGACCTGGGGCAATTCCACGAGGGTTCCCACAGCCGAGTTCCGAACGCTCCCATAGAAGCCGACGAAGCAGGACGGCCAGACCGGGGCGCCGGTTCCAGTGCGGGACGACGTGCCGCTGCAGTAGAATCGTATGCCAGGCGTAGCAAACACCGCCATTCGGTCCAGATCATCGTCTCGGACTACGGAGACGTGCCAGCCGCGCTGCGTTACCTCATTAGCGACCTCGCGCATCGTCGGCTCGATGACCGTATGCGATACGGTATCGAATCGCGCCGTTTCCGCCGCAATCGTCGCCGCCAGTGCGGGATCGTTCTCGGCGACATAGTCTAGGAACCGACGCAGCTGTTCGCGGGCGCCCTCGCGGCCTGCCTTCAAGACCTCCTCGAACGGCCAGGCTTCCTCATGGGTATCGTGATCGTCTCTGGCATCGCTCATGTTCTAACGTCCTCTTTGGGGTTTGACTACTAATTAAAATTCGCCTACTGCTCCACGTTGGGCATCAATATCGGTTCGTGTTATAACAGACAAGCTATGCCGACATTCTTCCGCAGAAGACTTTTTGTGTGAACTGCGGATCAACTAGGCGAGTATGAAATGAAACTTGCGAAGATCTGGGTCCATAAGTCCGCAAGTGCCGCCCATTGCGCGACGGCGTCGCTCCGATCGCATTTTTCCAACTCTCAGCCGAGTCATGTCAGCCGGACAGCACCACGACGTGCAACTTCGGCTTGGATGGCTTGCGATCCGTCCATTGGAACGGGTCAACCCGGACGGTGTCGAGATCGGCGTTGTCGATGGTCCTCACCCATGTCGACGTGAGTATGATGTCCGTGGGTGCTTCACGGATGCGTGGGCTAGGTCGTGAACTCATAACGTCTGGCACGGTTTGGCCGTGGCATCGTTGGTTCTCCGAATGGAGGACCGAGGATGGCGCGGTTTGACCTGACGGATGAAGAGTGGGCGGTGATCGAGCCGGTCCTGCCGACGGACGTGC
>NZ_JAKSYR010000181.1:0-24254 GCF_022829705.1 Methylobacterium sp. E-025 | reverse complement strand
TACAGCGTCAGCGCCAGCGCCATCAGCCCGATCAGCGTCGGCACCGAACGGCTCGGGATCACCCGGTCGTATACCTCCAGCATGAAGAACGAGCCGGTGAGGTACAGCACGTTCACCACGCCGCTCATCACCGCGACGCCGGCGAACGCCGTCCGGCAGGACGCCAGGGCCGAGCCGAGCTCTCCGGGATCCCGCGCACGCATCATGTTCCTGCCCCCGGCATGCATTCGTTCACTGTGTGCTTGCAACCGTACGTATATAATACGCGAATGGTGTTTCCTGTCTGTATACGCGCCGGCGATTTCTGAAAAGTGGCGGTATTCACCGAGATGCGCGTCCGATATGCAAAGGCCGCGCCGCGCGTCCCGTCGCCTCCTGCAACGAGAACGGCCGCCGGACGGGGGTCCGGCGGCCGTTTCGGGATCGGGACGTTCGACCGGGGCTCGCCCGGCCGGGGTCGTCAGGGTTTCGGCGCGGGCGCCGGCATCGCCGGATCCGGCGTCGCCGCGGGCTGGGCCGGCACGCCGGCCGGCATGTCCGCCGAGGCGACGGGCCCGGCGAGCTCGGGATAGGCCTCGACCACGTGGGCGCCGTTGAGCGGCTTGTTGGCGCCGTTGTGGCAGGTGGCGCAGTTCATCTTCGGCACGTCGCCGAGCGGGCCGTGGCGGTTCGGCGGCAGCGTCTCGGAGAGCGGCAGCATGTAGTCCTCGTTCAGGTCGCGGACCATGCGGATGCCGTGCCAGGCGGCGACGCGGTTGGGCGTGCTCGTGCTCCAATCCGCCACCGAGCGGGTGTTGTGGCAGAAGGTGCAGTTCACGCCGAGCGACTGCGCCATGCTGATCATGATCGCGAAGGTCTTCTCCGCGTCCTGGATCGGCTTGCCCTTGGTCTCCGGCAGGGCCGAGGTGGCGTTGACGCGGATCGCGTCCTCGGGCGTGTTCTTGTGCGCGTAGAACGCCGCGTAGACGCCGTAGGGCAGCGAGGTCAGGCCGACCTGCGGGCTGGCGACGTTCTGCCCGTTGTTGCGCGGGATGACGCCGTGCCCCGCGTTCGGGCCGGGATTCTCGAACCAGATGTTCTTCGGCACCGGCTGGCCGCGGTGGCAGGTGTAGCAGGTGACGCCGGCCTCGTGGACGTGGTTCTCCTTCCAGGTCGAGTTGATGTGCTGGACCATCTGCAGCATCCGCCTGGCGACGCGCTTCTGGTACAGGCTGTCGTCGGCCATGTTCTCGGTGTTGTGGCAGTAGGTGCAGCCCTGCTCCGGGGCGACCCACTCGGTCATCGAGGCCATCAGGCGGTTGAAGTTGTCGGCCGAGAGATCGCCGAGGACCTTGACGTTCTGGTAGACCGCCGAGGCCTTGTCGCCCCCGGGCTCGGCCGGGTCGGCCGGCGCGGGCGCCTGGTTGGCCTCGATCTTGGCGGCCTTGTTCGCCCGGGTCTCGATGACGTCCATCGCAGTGCCGCGGAACCCGGTCTGCTGCTGCGCCATCGGCGGGCGGGTCCAGCCGGCGGTGCCTAGCATGGCGATCGTGAGGAACAGCGCGGCGACCGCGCCGGCGACGGCGAGCAGGGTTCTCATGGGTGCACCGAGGGGGCGACGCTGGAGGGATCGACGATCGGGCCGTAGACCTGCGGATAGGACGGCGCGACCCCGTGCTTGACCGCCCAGAGGTACCAGTTGTCGACGACGGTGCCGGTGAGCAGGATGCCGATGCCGCCGGTCAGCGTCGTCAGCACCGCGAACCACCAGGCCCAGCGGTGGACCGATTCCATCGTGGCGTTGAAGCCCATGGTCCAGCGCCAGAACAGGGCGGCGCGCTCGGTGGCGGTGCCGCGGTCGACGATCTGGTCGATCTCGCGCTCGGCGCCGTAGCGCGAGCAGGCCAGGATGGTGCCCCCGTGCATCGCGAACAGCAGCGTCGACCCGTACAGGAAGACGATCGAGAGCATGTGGAACGGGTTGTAGAACAGGTTGCCGTAGCGCAGCGAGAACGCGGCGGTCCAATCGAGGTGTGGGAAGATGCCGAACGGCACCGCCTCGCTCCACGAGCCCATCATGATCGGGCGGATGAAGCCGAGCACGAGGTAGAGCCAGATCGCCGAGGCGAAGGCCCACGGCACGTGCTTGCCCAGGCCGAGCGCCGCGGCGCGGCGGTAGAGCCGGAGCCACCACAGCAGGATCGAGGCGGTGAGGAAGAAGCCGGCGATCAGCCACCAGCCTCCCTCGTTGAGCGGCGGCAGGATCCGGAGGCCGTATTGCGGGCGCGGCGGCTCGAGGGCGAGCCAGGGCAGCTGCCGCACGAACTGGATCGGGTCCCAGTTCACCGACGCCCACATGTTGAGGCCGATGATCTCGAAGGCGATCAGCCCGCAGGCGAAGGACAGCGCCCCGAGGTAGCCGATGTAGATCGGCCCGACCTGCGCGTTGCCGATCAGCCCCATCAGGTAGCTGTGGAACGGCTTGCCCCAGCGCGAATCGACGGCGACCGGGACGCCGTGCTCCGCCTCGATCGGCCGGATCTGCACCTGGGTGAGGATGTTCTGGTAGTACGCCATTGCCTGGGCCCTTTCCGGGAGCGTTCTTCAAGCGACGTGGTGGCCGTATCCGTCCCGCCCCCGGCCGCGCGACGATCGCGGCCGGGCGACTTCGCGGCTCAGCGCCAGACCGGCAGGTTCAGCCACCAGCCCCACCATTCCGGCCAGCCCTGCGTCCAGAACGGGCCGCTGATCACGATGCAGACCGCGCTCCAGAATCCCGCCGACAGGGCCAGGAACAGGCCGAGGCGGTGGATGCCGAGCGTGCCGATCGAGTAGCCGATCGTGTCGCGGAAGAAGGTGTCCTCGTGCTCGGGGCTCTTCACGGTCTCGCCCTTGGCCGGGTTCGTCGCCGAGAGGATCAGGCCGCCGTGCATCGCCAGAGCGAGCGTCGTGGTGAAGAAGAAGGTCACGGCGAGCATGTGCGCCGGATTATAGTGGAAGTGCAGGTACTGGTAGCCGGTGTTCGACACCCAATCGAGGTGGCTGAGGATGCCGTACGGGAAGCCGTAGCCCCAGGCGCCCATCAGGAACGGGCGGACCACGACCAGGACGACGTAGGCGAAGATCGCGACCGCGAAGGCGAAGGGCACGTGGTAGCCGATGCCGAGCTTGCGGCAGATTTCGACCTCGCGCAGCGCCCAGGACGAGAACGCGCCGATGGCGCAGAACGTGATGATCTGCCAGAGGCCGCCCTCCTTCAGGGGGGCGAGCGCCAGCCCGTACTTGATGTCGGGCGGCGCGATGTTGATCTGCCAGATGTTCCAGGTCGGCCCGAGCGCCGCGCCGTAGATGATCAGCGCCGTGCCGAGCGCGCTGAAGAACAGCGTCGTGACCCCGAAGAAGCCGACGTAGAACGGCCCGACCCAGAAATCGAACAGGTCGCCGCCGACGAGGGTGCCGCCGCGGACGCGATACTTCTTCTCGAAACTCAGCATCGCCATGGCGAATAGCCTCCGGATGGGTCTGCGGCCGTCGGGCGCTCGTGCGTGCGGTCGTGCGAGCGGCCTTGCGGCAGCGCTCGGTTGTCGGGCGCAGCGGGCGGGAGGATCGGGGCTCCGGTCCGCTGCCTTCGGTGCGCGGCGTCTCGTGCGGCATGCCGGCCGGGCGGGAACTCGGCCGGCACGCCGCGGGGCCGGGTCACGCCGGGGTCGGCGCGACGATCTGGAGGGAGGCCGCCTTCGAGTCCTTGGCGCCCTCCAGCCAGTTGAACCGGCTGGTGCTGAGCAGGATGAAGTGGATCAGCAGCGCGAGGACGAAGAGGAAGGTGAACAGCGCCACCAGCGTGCGGCGGGGATCGAACAGGAGCCAGACCTTGTGCATGGTGTCCTCCCTTACGAGATCATCGAGACGAGGCCGTGGACGGCTTGGGCCCCGCCTTCGAGCATGGCGTAGCCCTTCGGCCCGGGCAGCCACGGGCGCCACATCCAGACCAGGATGTGCGCGACGACGGCGATCGCGGTGAAGATGATGAAGCTCGTCAGGAAGATCGCGTGGAACTCCTTGGCTTCGGGTTCCGTCAGCCCCGAGAGGCTGCTCGGTCGTTCGAGCGTTCCGGGATTGGCCATGGTTGAAGTACCTCCGTTTGGCTGACCGCGCGGCAGGGTCGCGCGGGGGTGAGCGCCGTGGCGGCGTTGGGTGCCACGACCGGACTTCCACCCGTTCTGCCCGGACGGAAGCGTCTCGAAGGGCTCGGCCGGCGCGAAGCGCGATCCGGCGCGGCCCGAAGGCGTCAGCCCATGAAGGCGTAGGGGATGGCCGAGACCGCCATGGCCTTGGCCTCGCCGAAGACCGAGCGGCGCTGGGCCGGGCGGCCCGGCTCGCGCGCGGGCATCACGCGCTGGGCGATCGCGGCGGCGAGGAAGAACGGGTAGGTCGCGCCGAGGATGACCTTGAACTGGACCTCCTCCTGGTGGAGCCGGGACGTCGCATCGATCGATCGGGCCATGGATGTCCTCCTGGGCGCTGGGGCCGGCGCAGGGCGCGGGCTCGGCGGGGTGCGGGCGGATTCGTCCGGCCGGAGCCGGGGCGAAGGGGTGTGGGCGGCAGGGATCGGCAGGCTCGCGGACGCGCTCATGCGGCGACCCCGAGCTTCAGGGCGTCGTGGGCGGTCTCGACGTGCCCGGGTGCGACCTCGCCGGCGCCGTCGCGGCGGGCGCCGCGCTCGGCGGCATCGCGCAGGCGCTTGGCCATCGAGATCCGGACCAGGACCGGCTGGCGCTCGACATGCGCGTCGAGGAGCGCCCGCGCGGCCTCGTTCCACGGCAATTCGCGATGCATCCGCGCCGGCGTCGCCTCGACCGCATCCATGTCGCGGGCGAGCGGCAGGATGTGGAAGAGCATGTCGAACAGCGCGTTGCAGACTTCCTGCACGAGGTAGGTCGCGCCGGAATAGCCCATGAACGGCGTGCCGGTGTGCCGCCGGATGATCGCGCCGGGGAACGAGGCCGGCACGAACACCGCCCGGCAGCCGCTCTCGGCCGCGTACATCCGCTCGTTGAACGAGCCGAACAGCACCAGCGGCGGATTGTTCGCGATGGCCGCGCGCACGGCCGCGTTGTCGGGCTTGGCGCCGGGCTTTCGCGCGAAGGCGAAGGTGCAGGGCAGCCCCATCTCCTCCTCGAGGAAGTGGCGCACGCCGCGCGCGTAGGTGTCGGTCGCGACGATGCCGAAGCTCGCGGTGCCGAAGAAGTCCTGCGTCACCGAGCGCCACAGGTCCCAGACCGGCTTGATCGTGGTGTGCTTCTCGCGCTCGATGAACGGCTCGGGATCGAGGCCGAGGATCTCGCCGAGCGAGCGCAGGAACTTGGTGGTCGAGAGCACGCCGATCGGCGCCTGCAGGTAGGGCCGCTCCAGGTCCTCGCAGAGCAGGCGCCCGAACTCGCGGTAGAGGCAGACGTTGGCGTCGGCATTGACGAGCTTGGGCACGTCGGCGAGATGCGAGCCCAGCGGGAAGACCAGGTTGATCTCGGCGCCGATCCCCTCGACCAGCCGCCGGATCTCGGCGAGGTCGGAGGGCATGTTGAAGGTGCCGTAGGCCGGCCCGATCAGGTTGACCCGCGGGCGCTCGCCCTCCTTGCGCGCGGGACGCGGCGGGATGCCCTTCTTGGCGAAGCGCTTGGCGCCGTATTCCTGCCAGAGCCAGCGCATCGCCCGGTCGGCGGTCTGCCACTGGTCCTCGTCGATGGTGCGTGGCAGGAAGCGCTGTATGTTGGTGCCCTCCGGCGTGACCCCGCCGCCGATCATCTCGGCGATCGAGCCGGTGACGACGACGCTGGGCTGGCCGGGATCGAGCACCGCATGCGCCCGCTTCATCGCGCCCTCGGTGCCGTGGCGGCCGAGCTCCTCCTCGCCGAGGCCCGTGACGACGATCGGAAGCTCGTGCGGCGGCAGCGCGTCGGTGTAGTGCAGCACCGAGGTGACCGGCAGGTTCTCGCAGCCGACGGGGCCGTCGATGATGACCTGCAGGCCCTTGATCGCCGTGAAGACGTAGACGGCACCCCAGTACCCGCCGGCGCGGTCGTGATCGAGGACGAGCATCAGGCCATCTCCCCGATAGGCGTGTTGTCCAGCAGGAGACCTTGGTCGTGCTTCTTCGGCGCGGGCGCCCGCGCCACGCTCTTGCGCAGCTGCGGCACCGCCTCCCAGACGCCGGCGGCGTGGCCGGTGCCGACGCCCTCGAAGAAGCCGCGCATCGCGTCGAAGCGGCCCTTGTTGCCGAGCGCGGCGTTGATCACCTTGGCGAGCGAGCCGGCGCCGGCGACGCCCATCAGCGGCCGTGCCGAGATCAGGTTGGTGAAGTACAGGGCCGGCGTGCCGGCCTCCTTGGCCTTCTGCACCACCGGCGTGGTGCCGACGGCGAGGTCGGGCCGGTATTCGCGCATTGCGGCGAGGTCATCCTCGAGCGAGGCCCGGAACTTCACCTGGACGCCGCGGGCCTCGAGCCAGTCGCGGTCGGCCTCCGCCCAGGGCGTCCTCGGGCAGGCGGTGCCGACGTAGCGCAGGTCGGCGCCGCTTTCGATCAGCAGGCGCCCGACCAGCAGCTCCGAGCCCTCGTAGCCGGAGAGGGTGATGCGGCCCTGGATCGGGGCGGCGGCGAGCACGCCGCGGATCGGCGGCAGCAGGCGGTTCTTGGCGGCCTCGACCAGGCCGCGCGGGACGGCGCAGGCCTCGCCGATCCGGTCGAGCCAGTCCGCGGTGCCGTCGACGCCGACCGGCGCCGAGCCGACGATCGGCCGGCCGGCCGCCTCGAACTCGCGGATGCTCGCGGTGTAGAACGGGTGGATCGCCGCCACCGCCGCGCCGTCGAGCGCCGCGTAGAGCTCGCGCCATTCGCGGGTCGGGACCACGGGGCCGGCGGCGAGGCCGAGCGGCTCCAGCATCGCGCCGATTACCACGGGATCGGCGGGGAACATCTCGCCGAGCAGCGTCACCGTCGGGCGCTCGGAGCGGCCGGCGCGCGGCGCCTGGACCGGGCCCTGCTCGGCTTCCGTGCGCGCGAACCGCAGCATCGCGCCGGCGAGCACATCCTTGGCCTCGGCATGGGTCGGCACCCCGAAGCCCGGCACGTCGATGCCGATGATGCGGACGCCCTCGATCTCCTTCGGCAGCAGGCGCAGCGGCACGCCCGAGGCCGTCGGCACGCAGAGGTTGATCACCACAACGGCGTCGTAATCGGCGGGCTTGGCCGTGAGGAACACCGCCTCGCGGATGTCCTCGAACAGCTTGCCGGTGACCAGCGTCTCCGAGTTGAACGGCACGTAGCCGACCGAGCGCTTGGCCCCGTAGAAGTGCGAGGTGAAGGTCAGCCCGTAGACGCAGCAGGCGGAGCCGGACAGGATCGTCGCGGTGCGCCGCATTCGCAGGCCGACCCGGAGCGAGCCGAAGGCCGGGCACATGCTCTGCGGCTGGTCGTGCGGCCCGACGGGGTAATCCTTGGCCAGCCGGTCCAGGGTCTCGCTCATGCCGGCCTCGGCGGCGGCGGCCCGCATCACGTCCTTGCCGGCATGGCAGCCGAGGCCGTCGCCCTTCGTCGCCGCGAGGTTCACGGCCGGCGCCTGCGCGGCGGCGAGCGTCGAGGCCGGGATTTCCCGGCGGGCGCGGAGCGCGGCGATGTCGAGGGTGACGGCCATGCGCCTCAGACCTCGTCGTAGACGACTTCGAGGGACGGCTTGGCGACGTGGGCGACGCCGCACATGTCCTCGAAGGTCGCCGGCACCAGCACCACGTCGCGGCCGGTGGTCTCGCTGGAGAACAGCCCGAGGAGGCCGTCCTGCGAAAGCGGCGTCGGGTGATTGGGCTTCGCCTCGGCGACGTTCTGGGCGAGATCGGCGAACAGCGAGCCCCAGCGCCCGTCGGGCCGGCCGATGATCTCGTAGTTCGCGCTCTTCCTGCGGATGTCGTCGTCGGCCGGGATCGAGGCCAGCACCGGGATGCCGACGGCGGCGGCGAAGGCCTGGGCCTCGCCGGTGTGGTCGTCCTTGTTGATCACCAGGCCGCCGACGCCGACGTTGCCGCCGAGCTTGCGGAAGTATTCGACCGCGGAGCAGACGTTGTTGGCGACGTAGAGCGACTGCAGGTCGTTCGAGCCGACGACGATGACCTTCTGGCACATGTCGCGGGCGATCGGCAGGCCGAAGCCGCCGCAGACCACGTCGCCGAGGAAGTCGAGCAGGACGTAGTCGAAGCCCCATTCATGGAAGCCGAGCTTCTCCAAAAGCTCGAAGCCGTGGATGATGCCGCGGCCGCCGCAGCCGCGCCCGACCTCGGGGCCGCCGAGCTCCATCGCGTAGACGCCGTCGCGCTTGAAGCAGACGTCGCCGATCGCCACCGGCTCGCCGGCGAGCTTCTTCCGGGTCGAGGTCTCGATGATGGTCGGGCAGGCCTTGCCGCCGAACAGCAGCGAGGTGGTGTCGCTCTTCGGGTCGCAGCCGATGAGAAGGACCTTCTTGCCCTGCTGGGCCATCATGTAGCTGAGGTTGGCCAGGGTGAACGACTTGCCGATGCCGCCCTTGCCGTAGATCGCGATGATCTGCGTTTCCTTCTTCGCCGGCGCGGTCGCCACCGGATCCGGCTCGATGGCCGCTTCGGCGCGGAGCGCGGCGTTGGTCAGGTGCATGTTCATGCGTTCCTCCAGTCGAGGATCATCTTCAGGCACTCGGGCTCGCCGAAGGCCGTGCGATAGGCCTGCTCCGCCTCCGACGCCGGGCGCCGGTGGGTGATCAGGCCGTCGAGGGAGAGGGCGCCGCGTGCGACGAGCGCGCTCACCGCCGCGAGGTCGTGCGGCCGGAACTCGGCCGCGACCCGGATCCGGGCCTCGCGCAGGAAGGCTGGCGGGAAGGCGAAGGCGAGCGGCGCCTCGTAGAAGCCGGCGAGCACGATCTCGCCGCCGGAGCACAGCCGCCCGATCAGCGTGTCGAGCAGGCTCGCATCGCCGCTGACGTCGGTGATCGTCGCGTAGTCGCGGCGCTCGTCCTGATCGGGGTGGATGACGGGATAGCCGAATTCGCCCCGCGCCCGGACCGGATTGGTCTCCCACACCGTCGGCATCGCGCCGGACAGGGCGGTGAGCCGGGCCAGCAGGCGCCCGAGCACCCCGTGGCCGACGATCAGCGAGCGCTCGCCGGGGGCGTTGCTCGCCATCGCGTGGTAGGCGGTGGCGGCGAGCGCCAGCAGGATCGCCTTCTCGCCCAGCGCGGGGTCGACCGGCACCAGCTTCTCCGCCGGCACGATCAGGTGCGAGGCGGCGCCGCCGAACAGGCCGCGCACCGTGCCGAAGCAGCGCGCGCCCGGCACGAACACCGCCTGGCCGACGCTCAGGTCCGAGCCCGCGGGCGCCGATTCGACGGTGCCGACCGACTCGTAGCCCGGCACCAGCGGGTATCCCATGCCGGGGAAGCTCGGCATCCGCCCGGTCCAGAGCAGGCGCTCGGTGCCGGTGGAGATCCCGCTCCAGGTGACGGCGACCACCGCGTCGCCCTCTGCGGCCGGAGTCAGCGGCAGGCGGTTGAGCGCCAGCACCTCCGGTTTCTCGAGAACGACGGCGAGCGCGTCCATGTGCGGTGCCTCTTCCATCCCTAGCCCGACTCTCCCGGTCGGCCATCAGTCATCCTAGAATGACAACAGAAAGCGTCAAGGCAAATTTACACTTCGCCGCGCTTGCGGGCGACGACGAGGCGCGTCAGCAGGGGACGACGGGTCTTCACGCTGCGGATCGCGTCGAATCCGGCATCGCGAAGCATCGCGGTCAGCTCCTCGACGGTGCGGGCGCGGCCGCTGCCCATGGCGAGCAGGTAGAAGCCGAAATAGGCGTCGCCGATCGGCTCGGCCCCCCGCGTCCCGGCCATCGGCTCGGCGACGAGCAGCGTGCCGCCGGGGGGCAGCGCGTCGTGCGCCGCACGCAGCAGCACCGCGGCGCGGGCGTCGTCGTGGTCGTGGACGATCCGCACCAGCGAGATCGCGTCGGCGCCGCGCGGCAGCGGATCGGAGAAGAAGCTTCCGCCGCGGCAGGCGACCGTCAGGCCCGCCGCACCAAGGCGCGCCTCGGCCCGGGCGGCGACCGCCGGCAGGTCGAACAGCATCAGGTGCAGGCCGGGGTGGCGGGCCGCGGCGGCGGTGACGAAGGCGCCCTCCCCGCCGCCGACATCCATCAGGCAGGCGTGCGATCCGAGCGGATAGGCGTCGAGCACGTCCTCGGCGATCAGCGCCTGCGAGGCCGCCATCAGGCGGCTGTAGCCGGCGACCGCCTCGGCCTCCGCGGCGTCCGGCTCGGCGGCCTTGGCGTAGGGCCAGTAACCCGAGAGTCGCGTCGGGGGTCCTTCGCCGCGCAGCAGCGCGACCGGGTCGGCGAGATCGGCGTAGAGCATGGCGTGATGCTCGATCATCGCCGCCACCGACGGGTTGCCGATCAGCGCCGCGCCGAGGTCGGCCAGCGCCCAGCGCGCGTCGGGCAGGCGGCCGATCAGGTCGAGGGAGGCGGCGGCCTTCAGCAGGCGCTCGGCCCGCTCCGGTGCGAGACGGAGGCGCTCGGCCAGCACGGCCGTCGCGAGCGGGCCGGGCTGCAGCGTGTGGAACAGGTCGAGCCGGACGCAGGCGAGCAGCACCTGGGAGTAGGTGAACCCGGCGCAGAGGTCGAACAACGCCCGGGTGTTCGTCCGCGCGATGCGGCGCGTCAGCGGAAACCCGGCGGCCCAACGCTGGAATGCGGGGCTCGCGACGCGGGCGATGCGGAAGGCGCGCCAGCGCTCGCGAAGGTTTCGAAACGCGAGCCACCCTCCCCCCGCCGAGGCGAGCGGGACGGCGCGGAGGTCGTTCTTCTCCCCGCCGGAGACGATGCCCACGCTGGTCTCCGCCGCCATGCCCCTCGCCTCAGGCGAATTCGTGGGCGAGGCTCGCGGGCAGGAAGAGCCGGGTCTGCGCGGCGATCTCGGCGCGCAGCGCGTCGGCGCCCGGGCAGGTCGGGATCACCTCGATCGCCTCCGCCGAGAGGCGCTTCAGCCGCTCGAGGGCGCCGCCCATGCCGAGGAGCAGGGCGGCGTTCGGCCGGCCGAGGGTGGCGTCGCGGCCGGCGGGCTTGCCGATCTCCTCCTGGCGGCAGGCGACGTCGCGCAGGTCGTCGGCGACCTGATAGGCCTCGCCGAGGCATTCCCCGAGGAGCCGCCACGGCAGCGGCGACGCGCCCGCCGCCGCCGCACCCGCCACCGTCGCGGCGGCGAACAGCGCACCGGTCTTGGCCTGCTGGTAGTTCGACAGCGCGACCTGCTCCTCCGACTCCCAGGCCTGGCCGGCAACGATGCCGGCCGGCGAGCCGACCGCGCGGGCGACCAGCCCAACGAGCGCCGCGAGCCGATGCGGGTTCCTGGCCGCGCCCCGGGCCAACGTCTCGAACGCGAGCACGATCAGCGCGTCGCCGGTGAGCACCGCCAGCGGCTCGCCGAAGGCGACGTGCACGGTGGGCTTCTGCCGGCGGGTCTCGGCGTCGTCGAAGCAGGGCAGGTCATCGTGGACGAGGGAGGCACAGTGCAGCAGCTCGATCGCGGCGGCGGCGGACTCGGCGGCGGCCGGATCGTCGTCGCCGCAGGCGGCGGCCACCGCCAGGCAGAGCCGGGGCCGGATGCGATGGCCGCCCGGGAACACGGCGTAGCGGATCGCCTCGGCGAGCCGCGGCGGGGCGCCCGGCGCCTCGGCGTAGGCGACCGCGTTGTCCAGGGTCCGTTCGATGCGCTGGCCTGCGTCCACCGTGACCTCCCGTGTCAATTTGCTTTGACTTTTCGAAGTGTCATCTATGATTGACACTTGTCGCGGGTGAGATCAATGCCGGATCGTCGTGCGGCACGGGGGAACGATGGTGATCGAGCGGGTCGTGGTGATCGGGGGCGGCATCGGCGGGCTCGTCGCCGCCCTCCGGCTCGCCGTGGCCGGATGCGCGGTGACGCTGCTCGAGACCGCCGGCGTGCCAGGCGGCAAGATGCGCAGCGTGCCGGTCGGCGGCACCCGGATCGAGGCCGGCCCGACCGTGTTCACCATGCGCTGGATCCTCGACGAGATCTTCGCCGAGGCCGGTGCGGATCTGGGTGAGCGGGTCGCGCTGAGCCCCGCCCGCATTCTCGCCCGCCACGCCTGGAGCGCGTCCGAGCGGCTCGACCTGCTCGCCGACGTCGACGCCTCCGTCGACGCGATCGCCGCCTTCGCCGGCGCGCGCGAGGCCGAGGGCTACCGGCGCTTCTGCGCGCGGGCCGAGCAGGTGTTCCGCACCCTCGACGCGCCGTTCATCCGCGGCGCCCGGCCCGGACCCGTCGACCTCGCCCGTCGCGCCGGCCTGTCGGGGCTGGGCGACCTGTGGCGGATCCAGCCCTTCGCCACCCTGTGGGGGGCGCTCGGCGACTACTTCCGCGACCCGCGCCTGCGGCAGCTGTTTGCCCGCTACGCCACCTATTGCGGCTCCTCGCCGTATCAGGCGCCGGCGACGCTGATGCTCGTCGCCCATGTCGAGCAGGCGGGCGTGTGGTCGATCGAGGGCGGCTTGAGCCGGCTCGCCGCGGCGGTCGCCGCGCTGGCGCGCGAGCGCGGCGCGACGATCCGCACCGGCGCGCACGTCGCGCGCATCCTGGTCTCGGGCGGTGCGGTCTCGGGCGTGGTCCTCGCCGACGGCGAGCTGATCGCGGCCGACGCGGTGGTGATGAACGGCGACGTCTCGGCGCTCGCCGCCGGGTTGCTCGGGCCCGCGGTGGTCGGCGCCGCCGATCCGGTGGCGCCGGCCGAGCGCTCGCTCTCGGCGATCACCTTCTGCTTGAACGCCCGCACCGCGGGCTTTCCGCTGGCGCACCACACCGTGTTCTTCGGACGCGACTACCGGGCCGAGTTCGACGCGATCCGCCGCGGGCGGCTGCCGCCCGACCCCACGACCTACGTCTGCGCGCAGGATCGGGCCGGCGACGCGATGCCGGACGGGCCCGAGCGCCTGCTCTGCCTCGTCAACGCGCCGGCCCGGGGCGAGCGACCCTTCACCGATACGGAGATCGACGCATGCGAAACGACGATGCGGGCACGGCTGACGGCGTGCGGCCTGACGATCTCCGCCGCCGAGACGGCGGTCACCACGCCGGCCCGGTTCGGCACCCTGTTCCCGGCGACCGGGGGGGCGCTCTACGGACGGGCCTCGCACGGCTGGAGCGCGACCTTCAAGCGGATGGGCGCGCGGACCCGGCTGCCGGGCCTGTACCTGGCGGGCGGCAGCGTCCATCCGGGGCCGGGGGTGCCGATGGCGGCGCAATCGGGGCGGATCGCGGCGGACACGCTGCTGGCGGATCGGCGGGCGGCGCGCCCCGCTTCGACACGCCGGTCGGCCGCGACGGCTATGTCTGGTGGTACGTCGACGCCCTGAGCGCGGACGGCACCCAGGGGCTGACCATCATCGCCTTCATCGGCAGCGTGTTCTCGCCCTACTACGCCTGGGACGCCACGCGGAACCCGTTCGAGCACTGCGCCGTCAACGTCGTCCTCTACGGCGCGCGCGAAAACCGCTTCTGCATGACCGAGCGCGGCAGCCGCGCCCTGTCGCGCGATGCGACGCAGATCCGGATCGGGCCGAGCGGCATGGCCTGGGACGGTACCTCGCTCACCATCACCCTCGACGAGACCACGGCGCCGGTCCCGTCGCGGGTCCGCGGCACGGTGAAGCTTTATCCCGGCGGGATCACGCCCGGGCCCTTCACCCTGGACGCGCGGGGCGCGCATCGCTGGTGGCCGATGGCGCCGTCCTCGCCCGTCGAGGTCGCGCTCGACGCGCCGTCCGTGCGCTGGTCCGGCACCGCCTACTTCGACACCAATCACGGCGACGAGCCGCTGGCCGAAGCCTTCACGAGCTGGACCTGGTGCCGGGCGGACCTCGGCGACGGCGCGGCGATCCTCTACGACGTGTGCCGCCGCGACGGCTTGGGCCAGAACCTCTCGCTCTGCTTCGACCGCACCGGCGCCCGCCGCGATCTCCGCCCGCCCCTCGCCGCGGCCTTGCCGCCGACGCGGTTCTGGCGCGTGCCGCGCGCGACCCGCAGCGACGACGGGCGGGCGGAGGTGGTGCGGACCTTCGAGGACACGCCATTCTACTCCCGCTCGCTGCTCTCGGCCCGGCTCGCCGGCGAGACGGTGCGCTCGGTCCACGAGAGCCTGTCGCTCGACCGCTTCCGCAATCCGCTGGTGCGGCTGATGCTGCCGTTCCGGATGCCGCGGCGGGCGTGACGACCAGGCGTCACGCGCTCGTCTGAAGCGGGTCGCGATCGAGCCCGTCAGCCCAGCCGTTCGGCGATGTGGTCGGCGACGCGCAGCGCGTTGGCGACGATCGTCAGCGTCGGGTTCACGGCGCCGATCGAGGGGAAGAAGCTCGCATCGGTGACGTAGAGGTTATCGAGCTCGTGCGCCTTGCAGGTCAGGTCGAGCACGGACGCCTTCGGATCGGTGCCGAAGCGCAGCGTGCCGGCCTGATGCGCGGTCCCGCTCAGGGGGATGTTTTTGCCGAGATAGAGCGAGCGCTCGAACAGGTAGGTGTAGAGCCCGCCCGGACGGAGCAGGTCCTCGAGCTTGCCGCGCAGGCGGTCGTGCGCCTCGCGGTTGGTCTCGCGCACGTCGAGGATCACGCGGCCGTCATGGCCGAGCATCACCCGGTTGTCGGGATGCGGCAGGTCCTCGCTCTGCAGCCAGAAGTCCATCGAGTGGCGCGCCACCATCTCGAACGGGGCATTCGGCAGGAAGCCGGTCCATTTCGGAAACTCCTCGCCGCGGATCTGCTCCGGATGCGTCTTGGCGCACATCTGCATCAGGCCCATGGGAAATTCCCAGTCCTTCGACTCGAAGTAGAAGTCCGAGACCGCGAGCGTCTTCTGGAAGACGGTGTCGTTGACCTCCTTCGACAGGGCCATCAGCACCGACATGGTGTGGCGCATGTAGTTGCGCCCAACCTGGTCGGAGCCGTTGGCCAGCCCGTTCGGGTGGGCCGCGTTGGCCGAGCGCAGGAGCAGCAGCGCCGAGGACAGCGCGCCGCACGCGACGACGACGATGTCGGCGGAGTAGCGCTCCGCCCGGCCCTCGCGGGTGACGTTCACCGCCGTCACGGTGCGGCCCGACGGGTCGGTCTCGAGCGTCGAGACGTAGGCGTTGACGAGCAGCGTGACGTTGTCGTGCCGGGCCAGCGTCGGGTCGACGGTCATCACCTGCGCGTCAGCCTTGCCGTTGAGCAGGCACGGGAACCCGTCGAAGGCGTCGCAGCGGATGCAGACGCTCGTCGGCGTCGGCTTGCCGTTGCGCTCGTCGAGCTTGATGCCGAGCGGCAGGTGGAACGGGTTGAGGCCGACCTTCGCCCAGTCGTCCGACAGCTTCTGGATGCGCGGCTCGTGGCTGACGGCGGGATGGTCGTAGGGGCCGCTCGCCCACGGCTCGTTCGGATCCTCGCCGCGTTGCCCGTGCACGGCGAACAGCGCCTCCGCCTGCCCGTAATAGGGCTCGAACTCGGCATAGGAGACCGGCCAGGCCGGCGAGAGGCCGTCCACGTGACGGACCTCGCCGAAATCGCGCTCGCGCATCCGCAGCAGCGCCGAGCCGTAGACCTTCGAGTTGCCGCCGACATAGTAGTGCAACGCTGGGCTGAACGTGCGGCCGTCGCCGCCGTACCAGGTCTCCTTCGCCTGGTAGGCGCCGTCGACGAAGACGGTCTTCGAATTCCAGTTGTCCTGCGAGCGCGGGAGGTAGTCGCCGCGCTCCAGCAGCAGGATGCGCTTGCCGGTCTTCGCCAGCCGCGACGTCAGCGAGCCGCCGCCGGGGCCCGAGCCGATCACGATGACGTCGTAATGGTCCTCTCGCATCGGTCGGCCTCGCACTGCAATACGCTGGAGAAAACGGGTTCGCCGGCCAACGGCACAAGCCTGGAGGCGTTCCAGGCTGGCCGGTCACGGCATCGTGCGCGCTGCGATGCAGCAAACGCACCCGCTTCCGCCGCCCGGCCCGGCAACTGCGGCGGGTGAGCGGCGTTGGGCCCTCGAGCACGAACGCCGCCCCTCCCCCGTCTCGCCCCGGATCTCGCGATGCCCGTCACCACAGGCCCCCGATGACGTGGCTCGATCTCGTCGCCGTGCCGCTCGCGGCCAAGCTCTGCCTCGTCTTCATGTTTCCGCTGAGCGCCTACGACAAGGTCGCGCACTGGGACGAGGCCATGGGGCAGGCGCGCTCCGGCCCAGTGCCTTTCCCGGCCCTGCTGCTCGTGCTCGGCATCCTCGTCGAGGCGGTGACGCCGGTTCTGATCGTGACCGGCATCTTCGATCGCGCGGCGGCCTTCGTCCTCGCCGGCTTCTGCGCCGTCACCGCGCTGATGTACCACCCGTTCTGGCGGTTCCCGGACTTCTGGTCGAAGAACGGCGAGGGCCGTGCCCATTTCTGGGACTTCTTCAAGAACTTCGGCCTCGTCGGCGGGCTTCTGCTGGTGGTGATCGGCGGCGCCTACGCCCCGGCCTCCGAGGTCGTTCGGCACCCGCTCTCGAGCGGCCCGCAGGCCGCCCCGGCCCTGTCCGCCCCCGACAACCGTTGACGACCCTCTCTCGCAAGGAACCCGACATGGCCGATCAGCACGACGGCGGGCCGCCGCCCAGGATGCCGTACTGGCACGTCTACACCGACGCCGAAGGCGTGAGCCGGCAGGAACGGTTCGCGCTGTCGGCGTTCAAGTTCGAGGGCATCGACCCGCAGACCGCGCCGCAATGGAACGACAAGCAGGCGCCGTCGCAGGCCGGCGTCACCTTCACGGTGCTGCCGGTCGGCTGGGTCGGGCAATGGCACGAGAACCCGCGGCCGCAATGGATCGCCATCCTGTCGGGCCGCTGGTTCGTCGAGACCATGGACGGCACCCGCGTCGAGATGGGACCGGGCGAGCTGATGATGGGCGAGGACCAGAACACCAAGGAGCGCGACGGACGGAAGGGGCACCTCTCCGGCACGGTCGGCGACGAGCCGTGCACGATGATCGTCACCGGCCTCGACGTGACGCCGACCGTGAACCAGCCCGGACGCTTCAAGTAGGCCCGCGCCGATGGATGGCTTCGAGATCACGCAGCCGCGGTTCAAGGCGTTCGTGCTGCCGAACGCGCCGCTGGAGATGCTCGCCGAGGGCTTCCGATGGTGCGAGGGCCCGGTCTGGTTCGGCGACCGCGACGAGCTCCTGTTCTCGGACCTGCCGAACGACCGCGTGATGCGCTGGAGCGAGTCCGGCGGCGTCTCGGTGTACCGCTCGGGCACCGGCTTCGAGAACGGGCACGCCCGCGACCGGCAGGGGCGTCTGCTCTCCTGCTCGCACCGCGACCGCCGGATCACCCGGACCGAGCTCGACGGCACGATCACCGCGCTGGTCGAGCGCTACCAGGGCCGCCGGCTGAATTCCCCGAACGACGTCGTCTGCAAGTCGGACGGCACGATCTGGTTCAGCGACCCGCCCTACGGCATCCAGACCGACTACGAGGGCGGCAAGCAGGCCTCCGAGCTGCCCGCCAACGTCTACCGCTTCGACCCGCGCGACGGCTCGCTCGCGGTCGTGGCCGGCGACTTCGACGGGCCGAACGGGCTCGCCTTCTCGCCGGACGAGACGAAGCTCTACGTCGCCGAGAGCGGGCTGCAATTCGCCGAGGCGCCGAAGAAGTTCATCCGCGTCTTCGACGTCGCCGAGAATGGATCGCTCTCGGGCGGCGACGTCTTCCACACGGTCGAGCCGGGCTTCGCCGACGGCTTCCGCCTCGACGACGAAGGCTATCTCTGGTCGGGCGCCGGGGACGGCGTGCATTGCATCGATCCGCACGGCGAGCGCGTCGGCAAGATCCTGGTGCCCGCGACGGTCTCGAACCTCGCCTTCGGCGGCCGCAACGGCAGCCGGCTCTTCCTCTGCGCCTCGCACACCCTCTACGCGATCTACACCAACCGGCGTGGGGCGCGGCTCCTGTGAGCGCCCTGGTCCGATCGATCGCCGGGTTCGAGCGCACCGTCGCGGACCTGACGCGGACGGAGGCGTTTTATCGCGACGGCCTCGGGTTCTCGCGGGTCGGCCCGATCGAGCCGCTGCCGGCTGCGATCGGCGACGCCTACGGATCCCCCGGGGCGGTGGGCTCGCGCCTGAAGATGCGGCTCGGCCGGCAGATCGTGGCGTTCCTGGCCTTCGATCCGCCGGGCGCGCCGTACCCGGACGCGCCCCGTGCCACCGATCCGGTCTTCCAGCATCTCGCGATCCCCGTCCGCGCGATGGAGGCCGCGTTCCGGCAGCTCTCGCGCCTGTCGCCGACCGCCGTCAGCGTCGGCGGCCCACAGGACCTGCCCAAGACGTCGGGCGGCGTGACGGCCTACAAGTTCCGCGATCCCGACGGGCACCCGTTGGAGCTGATCGCCTTCCCCGGCGGCCCCGCCGCCGAGCGCTGGCAGGCCGCGCCCGGCCTGTTCCTCGGCATCGACCACTCGGCGATCACCGTGACGCGCCTCGAGGCCGCGCTCGCCTTCCACGCGGCGCTGCTCGGCTTCCGGGTGGCGCAGCGAGGTCTGAACGCGGGCGAGGCGCAGGCGCGCCTCGACGGCGTCCCCGACCCCGTCGTCGACGTCCTCGGCCTGGAACCCGGCGGCCCTGCGACGCCGCATCTGGAGTTGCTGCACTACCGCCAGCCCGCGACGGAGAAACCGACCCCGGCGCCCTTCGGTCCGCGCGACCGGGCGACGACGCGGCTCGTCCTCGAGACCGCCGACGTCGCCAAAGCCGTCGCGGCGATCCGGCAGGCCGGCCACCCGGTGCGGCTTTCGGCCGACGGCAGCACCGCCTACGCCGAGGGACCCGACGGGCATGGGCTGCGGCTCGTCGGCCCCAACGGCGGCGCGCGCCGATAAACGGCCTCGCATCGCGGCGCGCGGCTCGATCCTTTTGTGCAACTCCAGATCGTGGCAATAGCCATCCATCGCCGCCGGTCGCCGCCTCGGGTGCCGGAGGGCCGCCCCGATCCGGAGACCTGCATGACCCGTATTCCGCTCCTCCGACGCGCCCTGGCGGGCGGCCTCATGCTCGCCGGTCTGGCCGGCACGCCGGTCTCGGCCGAGGACGGCACCACCGCCGAGCAGACCGTCGACGCGATGAACACGCTCTGGGGGCAGCATCCGGGCATGCGGGCGAACCACGCCAAGGGGACCGTCGTGGAAGGACGCTTCACGCCGAGCGCCGAGGCGGCCAAGCTCAGCAAGGCCTCTGTCTTCTCCGGTGCCGCCGTGCCGGTCACCGCCCGCTTCTCGGACGCCACCGGCCTCCCGACGATCGCAGACGGCGCGGCCAACGCCAACCCGCACGGGCTCTCGCTCAAGTTCAAGCTCGCCGACGGCAGCGAGATGGACGTCGTCACCAACAGCCTGAAGTACTTCCCCGTCGCCACCGGCGAGGAGTTCCGCGACCTGCTCGTCGCGATCGCGAAGAGCGGGAAGGATGCCGGAAAGCCGACGCCGGCCGAGACCTTCGTCGCGAGCCACCCGGCCGCGGGCAAGGCCGGCGCCACCGCCCGGACCCCGACGAGCCTGGCGCGCCAGACCTACAACGGCGTCAACGCCTTCATCCTCGTCGACGCGAGCGGCAAGCGGCAGGCCTTCCGCTACCGCATCGTGCCGGTCGAGGGCGAGGAGCTGCTCGGGTCCGAGGAGGCCGCCAAGCAGGCGCCGGACCACCTGATGAGCGAGATCCGCACGCGGCTCGGCAAGGCGCCGGTCTCCTACAAGGTGCTGGCCCAGCTCGCGGAGCCCGGCGACCGGACCGACGACGCGACCCAGCCGTGGCCGGAGGAGCGCCGCCTGGTCGAGATGGGCACCCTGACGCTGACCAAGCCCGTCGCCGACAGCGCGAGCGCCGAGAAGGCGCTGCTGTTCCTGCCGAACGCCCTCACCGACGGGATCGAGGTCTCGGACGATCCCCTGATCGACGCGCGGGTCCAGGCCTACGCGGTCTCGTTCGGGCGGCGCTCGCAGTGACGGCCGGGCGCGTCGCCCGTCTCACCAGATGCGGGTGACGCGCCCGTCGAAGACGGCATCGGCCGAGATCCGCCGCATCGCGCGGATCGGCGCCGTTGCCGCCGGCAGACGGTCGAACGGGTCGCGATGCGACCAATCCATCGTGCCGGCCATGAGGCAGATCTCACCCGTCAGCGCAGAAGTTCTGCCGCCTTGCTGGAGGAGGAGGTCGGCGAGGCTGTCGGCGAAGGGGGCCATGTCGGGCCATTTGCCGAGGCGCACCTTCTGACCGATTTCAAAGAAGGTGATCGGGCTCACATAAACCGTCGCGGCCGCAGATATGCTTTGCCGCGCCGCAAGGGAGAGGCGACGATCGTTGGTGAGCGACCAAGCCCAGGCATGCGTGTCCAGGAGAAGGCTTCCGCTCAACGCCCACCCTCCCACAGGTCGAGCGCGTCGGCGTCCATCGGTTCGAGGAAGTCGGGACCCGGACCTGTCACGCGACCTTCCAGAAGACCGATCTTGAACGTGGTCTTCGGGATGGCGACCAATCGGACGACGGGCTCGCTTCCACGGGCGATGATGACCTCCTCGCCACGCAGAGCTGCTTCGATCAGCTTGGACAGCTGAGTCTTGGCCGCATGGACGGTTATCTGCATCGCACATTCCCAACTATAAGACGGCACGATCTTAGCTAAGTCGACTAGGTTCGCTAGGGAGGCAGGCAGTGCCTCCTCGCCATCGGGCCCGAGGCCTGAGCAAGGACCGATGCCCAGGCTTGACGCCTCCCGGGGCCCACGTCCAATGCCGGCGTTTCCACGGGAGGTCCCGATGCTCTTCGCCCTGCCCTTCCCGGCCATCGATCCGGTCGCCGTCGCGATCGGGCCGATCACCATCAAGTGGTACGCGCTGGCCTACATTGCCGGGCTGATCGGCGGCTGGTTCTACGCCCGCCGCCTGGTGATGGCCGACCGCTACTGGGGCGTGGTGCGGCGCCCGACCACCGCCGACATCGACGACATGATCGTCTGGGTGGCGCTGGGCGTCGTCCTCGGCGGGCGCATCGGCTACGTGCTGTTCTACAATCTGCCGATGTATCTCGACGACCCGATCGAGATCCTGGCGATCCGCAACGGTGGGATGTCGTTCCACGGCGGCTTCCTCGGGGCGATCCTGGCGATGCTGCTGGTCGCGCGCTCGCGAAAGCTCGGCGGCTACACGCTCCTCGATCTGGCCGCCGTGGTCGTGCCGATCGGGCTGTTCTTCGGCCGCATCGCCAACTTCGTGAACGGCGAGCTGTGGGGCCGGGTCGCGCCCGACTTCGCCTATGCCGTCGTCTTCCCCACCGGCGGCCCGCTGCCCCGCCATCCGAGCCAGCTCTACGAGGCCGCGACCGAGGGGCTGCTGCTGTTCATCGTCATGGCGCTCGCGGTGAACCGCTTCGGTTTCCGCAAGCCGGGCCTCCTCGGCGGCATCTTCGTGCTCGGCTATGCCGTCGCGCGGACCGTCTGCGAGCTGTTCCGCGAGCCCGACCGCCAGCTCGGCTACCTGTTCGGCGACCATCTCGGGCCGCTCGGCGGCGGCGTGACCATGGGCATGCTGCTCTGCGTGCCGATGGCCGTGGTCGGGCTGGTCTTCATCGTGCTCGCCGCCCGCGGCGTCACGCGGCCGCGCCATCCCGTCGAGGCCGCCGCGCTGCAGACGGAGACGGCGCGGTGAGGACGTGAGCCCCACCCCCCTCGGCGCCGAGATCGCCGCCCTGATCCGCGAGACCGGGCCGATCGGGATCGACCGCTACATGGCGCTCTGCCTCGGCCATCCGGTGCACGGCTACTACCGCACCCGCGACCCGCTCGGCCCGCGGGGCGACTTCACCACCGCGCCCGAGATCAGCCAGATGTTCGGCGAGCTCGTCGGGGTGTGGATCGCCTCGGTCTGGGCCGCGATGGGGGCACCGGCCCCGCTGCGCCTGGTGGAGCTCGGCCCCGGCCGCGGCACGCTGATGGCCGACGCGCTGCGGGCGCTGCGCACCGTGGCGCCGACGGCGGCGATCGACCTCCACCTCGTCGAGACCAGCCCGGTGCTGCGGGCGGCGCAGGAGGCGACGCTCGGGGCGGCGACGCCGACCTGGCACGCGGACGTCGCCTCGGTGCCGCCCGGCCCGGCGATCGTCGTCGCCAACGAATTCTTCGATTGCCTCCCCGTGCGCCAGTTCGTGCGGACGGCGCGCGGCTGGTGCGAGCGCCTGGTCGGCCTGGCGGACGGCGCCCTCGCCTTCGGCCTCGCGCCCGACCCGACGGTCGCGATCACCGCCGCGGCGGCCGAGGGGGCGCTGATGACTCTGCCCGCCCCCGCCCTCGAGCTGGCGCGAACCCTGGCGCAACGCGTCCGCGACCAGGGCGGAGCCTTGCTCGTCGTCGATTAC
This sequence comes from Methylobacterium sp. E-025, assembly GCF_022829705.1. NCBI lineage: Bacteria > Pseudomonadati > Pseudomonadota > Alphaproteobacteria > Hyphomicrobiales > Methylobacteriaceae > Methylobacterium > Methylobacterium sp. E-025. The sequence continues at coordinate 1,801 of NZ_JAKSYR010000181.1, read as the reverse complement.
GGCCATGTCCGGCCGGGCTTCGGCGACACCCTCCAGGCGATCGCCGGGCATCGCTTCGTCGGGCCGCTCGACGCGCCGGGCGAGGCCGACCTCACCGTGCATGTCGACTTTCCGGCCCTGGCGCGCGCGGCCGCCGAGGCGGGGGCGACGATCCACGGCCCCGTCGATCAGCGCGCCTTCCTCGATGCGCTGGGTCTTCCCGCCCGCGCGGCCCGGCTGAAGGCGCGGGCGACGCCGGCGCATGCCGAGGCGATCGCGGCCGCGTCGCTCCGGCTCACCGATCCGGCCCCCGGCGGGATGGGAAGCCTGTTCAAGGCGATGGCGATCACCCAGCCGACCCTTCCGCCGCCGCCGGGATTCGCGCACGGCTGAGGGCGCCGCGGGTGCCATCGTCACCGCCGGCGCCTTCGGTTATCGACGGGTGGACGTGATCCCGCATCGCGGGCGCGAAGTCTCGCCAGGAGCCGCCATGCCAGGAGCCGCCATGTTCGTCGAAGCGCCGGAACTCAGCTCGCATTCGGGCATCCGCCACGCCTTCTTCACCCGGCAGGGCGGCGTTTCCGACGGGCTCTACGCCTCCCTCAACGGCGGGCTCGGCTCGCGGGACAGGCCCGAGGCCGTCGCCGAGAACCGTGCGCGGATGTGCGCGCAGCTCGGGCTGCCGGCGGATCGGCTGGTCAGCCTCTACCAAGTGCATTCCGCGCAGGCCGTCGTGGTCGAGGCGCCGTTCGTCCCGTCGGAGCGCCCGAAGGCCGACGCCATGGTGACGCGGGTTCCGGGCCTCGCCCTCGGGATCGCCACCGCCGATTGCGGCCCGATCCTGTTCGCCGATCCCGAGAACGGCGTCGTCGGCGCCGCCCACGCGGGATGGAAGGGCGCGCTGACCGGCGTGGTCGAGGCCACGGTCGCCGCGATGGAAGGGCTCGGCGCCCGCCGCTCGGCGATCGTCGCGATGCTCGGCCCGACGATCGCGCAGGGCGCCTACGAGGTGGGCACGGATTTCATGACGCGCTTCCGGGACGAGGCGCCGGGATCGGATCGGTTCTTCGCGGCCGGCACGCGGCCCGACCATGCACAGTTCGACCTGCCGGGCTTCGTGCTCTCCCGCCTGGAGCAGGCGGAGATCGGAGAAGCCGCCATCCTCGGCCTGTGCACCTATTCCGACCCGGACCGCTTCTACAGCTACCGCCGGACCACGCACCGCGCCGAGGCGGATTACGGCCGGCTGATCTCGGCGATCGCGCTGACGCCGTAGGCGGGTTCCGTCGAAGGAACTGCATGCGACAATCTGTCCAAAGGCGGGATGCGAAAAAAGCGTGGCCGCAAGTGAACCTTGACCATTCGCGTGTGTTTATCGGGGCAGGTACCAAGGCAACAACGGCGGGGCGCCACAAAGGGGCCGTCTTCAGGACGGTCGGCGTTACCGCGATGCAACAGCATCCTTGGAGCCATTGACTTAAAGACGGGCAATCGGTGCCGGACGGGCCAAAAGGCCGGCGGCACCAGATGGAATGAGGACCAGACCATGAAATCCATGCTTCGGGGCGTCACCGCCCTCGCCGGCATCGCGCTCGCCGGCTCCGCCTTCGCCGCCGACCTTCCGCGTCGCGCTCCGCCGCCGGTGTTCACCCCGGTTCCGGTGTTCACCTGGACGGGCGCGTACTTCGGTATCAACGCCGGCTACGGCTTCGATGCCAGCGATCGCCGCGGCGCCACCGTCGTCGGCGTCTCGCCCGGCAACGCGATCTTCGCCGGCCCGGCCGGCGGCAACACCGGCGGCGTGCTTGCCTTCGGCGGCAGC
>NZ_JAKSYR010000178.1:0-5206 GCF_022829705.1 Methylobacterium sp. E-025 | reverse complement strand
CCGACCGGCGGGACAATGTGCGTCGTAGGCGGATGGACGCCGCCGTCGCCAAGCTTGGACGCGACCCGTTGGTCGACCTGCACCGGCCGTGCGATCGAACGCGACGAAAACGGCCGGTGCTGGACGCCTCGGGGCGGGACGTCGCCTGTCAGGGGTGGCTTCCCTCCCCCCGCACCCAAGTCGGGCCTGCCCGACTTGGGCACACGGGGTTGCGGATCTCGGGCAAGCCCGAGATCCGTCGGGGGTAGGGAAGAGGCGGTGGCGTGATCGTCCAAGAGATGGGTGAAGGCCGTCGCCGATCCGGGACGTGGCGCCGCGAGGTGCGACGCCCGGCCCGCCAAGCGGCGACCTCCGCTACGCCGCCTCAGGCGGTGGCTTCGCCGTACAGCGTCTCGACGTGTTCCCAGTTCACGAGGTTCTCCAGGAACGCCTTGAGGTAGTCGGGGCGGCGGTTGCGGTAGTCGATGTAGTAGGAGTGCTCCCACACGTCGACGCCGAGGATCGGCTTGGCGCCGTGCACCAGCGGGTTCTCGCCGTTCGGGGTCTTCATGATGGCGAGCTTGCCGTCCTTGACCGCGAGCCAGGCCCAGCCCGAGCCGAACTGGCCGATGCCCGCCTGGATGAAGTCCGCCTTGAACTTCTCCGCGCCGCCGAGATCCTCGTCGATCTTCTTGGCGAGGCTGCCCGGGATCGCGCCGCCGCCGTTGGGCTTCATCCACTGCCAGAAGTGCAGGTGGTTGAAGTGCTGGCCGGCATTGTTGAACAGCGGCTGGTTGTTGCCGTAGCTCGCCGTGACGATCTCCTCGACGCTCTTGCCCTCGAGACCGGTGCCCTCGAGCAGCTTGTTGCCGGTGTCGACGTAGGCCTTGTGGTGCTTGTCGTGGTGGAACTCGAGGGTTTCCTTCGACATGTACGGGGCCAGCGCGTCGTAGGCGTAGGGCAGTTCCGGCAGGGTGAAGGTCATCAGATTCTCCGTCTTGTCGAGGTCTTCTGGACGGGCGTGCGGAATCGCGCCGCGCGCCGCGCTCGACGGGGTAACGACCGGAAGGTAAGTCGGTGCCCCCGCCGCGGCAACGCCGGAACCGGCACGAAGCCCGTGGAAACCGCCACGCCGCGGGGCCGACTCCGGTTCGCCGGCGTTTTGCAAAACGCCGGCAAGGTCTTACTACGATCCTGGCGTATCCGGCCCCGACTTCGAGAGTTCCATGATCATTGCGCTGTTCGCGCTCAGTGCCGCGATGGTGATCGGCGGCGTCGTCGCCGTGATCCAGGGGTTCCCCTTCGTCCGCCTGGAGAGCGGGCTCTCCATGGTGATCGCGGGCGCGACCGTCGCCTCGGCCGGGGCGGTGCTCTCCGGCCTCGCGGTGGTGGCGATGGGCCTGCGCCGGGTCGCTCACGCCTTCGACGCCCGCCGCATCGTCGACGCCGTCAGCACGATGCAGGACGGGGTCCGCCTGCCCCCGGCGGCCCCCGCGCCGGCGTCCCTCGCGGTCCCGGCCGCGCCCGCGCCGACCGACCCGGCGCCGGCCCGCCCGATGCTGCCCAACGTGCTGGTGCCGGCCGCCGGCGCCGGCCTGCTCGGCGGCCAGAGCCGGACCGATCCGGTCTTCACGGAGGGCTACGCCGAGCCGTCGATCCCCGAGCCTTCGATGCCGGAGCCGGCCGAGGCTCATGCCGAGCCGGCGGTCCCGCCCCCCGAACCGGCGGTCCCGCACCACGCGGCGCACGAGCCGGAGCCCGCCGCCCCGATGCCGGCCGAGGCGCAGGCCGAGCCGGAGCTGCCGCTCCCCGGCCTCACGCCGCCGGAGCCGGAGCCGGCCGCGCACGTCCCGCCGCCCCCGCCTCCGCCCGCCCCAGAGCCGGAGGACGACCTGTTCGCCCCGACCGAGCCGCCGGCCCTGCGCCGGAGCCTCGATGCCGAGCCCGCGCGGGAGGCCCCCGAGCCCGAGCCGGACACCCGCGAGGTCGTCGGCCGCTACGCCTCGGGCGGCAACACCTACGTGATGTACGCCGACGGCGCGATCGAGGCGGACACACCGCAGGGCCGCTTCACCTTCGCCTCCCTCGACGAGCTGAAGGCCTTCGTCGAGGGCGGCGGCGAAGCCGGCAGCCGCGGCGCCGCCTGAAGGCGTTTCGCGCGCTCTCCCTCCCCCGCAGAGGGGGAAGGGGCACGTGCCCGTGCGTCAGCCCGGCGGGTCGAGGCTGGCGTTCCGCACCGGAAGCGGGGCCAGCATCGTGAGGGCGAAGCCGCCGGGGGCGTAGAGGGTCTCGACCTCGGCCTGCACCTGCGTCGTCAGCACCCGCTGCAGCAGGCGCGAGCCGAAGCCCTGGCGGCGGGGCGGCTCCACCGCCGGGCCGCCGCTCTCGCGCCAGGCGAAGCGCAGCATCCCGGCCGGGCCGCCCGGCAGGACCGCCCAGGCGACCGAGATCCGCCCGCGCCGGTTGGAGAGCGCGCCGTACTTGGCGGCGTTGGTGGTGAGCTCGTGGATCGCCATGCCGATCGGCACCGCGATCTCGGAGGGCAGCGCCGTGTCCGGCCCGTCGAGCACGATGCGGCCGTCGAGGGCCCCGTCCGCATCGGCGGCCTCGCCCTCGCCCGCCTGCGCCTCGGCGTAGGGGCGCAGCTCGCTCAGCAGCAGCGTGCGCAGGTCCGCCGTCTGCCAGGTCGCCTCGGTGAGCACCGAATGGGTGTGGGCGAGCGATTTGATGCGGCCGACGAAGGCTTCATAGAAGCTCTCGATGCTGGACGCCGTCCGCGCGGTCGAGCCGACGATCGCCTGCACCGTCGCCAGGGTGTTCTTCACCCGGTGGTGCAGCTCGCGGATCAGCAGCGCCTGCCGCTCCTCGGCCAGGCGCTGGTCGGTGACGTCGGCGACGAGGCCGATCAGCCGCCGCGGCAGCCGGTTCGGGGCGTCGCGCTCGAAGCGGCCGGCGAGGTCGATGGTGCGCCACGCGCCGTCGCTGCGGCGGCGGATGCGGCCCGTGGTGTGCAGGATCGCGTCGTCGCGCAGCGCCTGCGAGATCGCCAGCCGCACCGCGGCGCGATCGTCCGGGTGCAGCGTATCGCGAAGGAACTCGGTCTTGCCGATGGTGCCGTCCTCGGGCGTGTGCCCGAAGATCTCGAACATCCGTTCGTTCTCCCAGATCGCGTGGTCCTCGAGCATGTGCCACTCGAAGATCCCGAGCCGGGCGACCGTGGTCGCGACCCGCAGGCGCTGGTCGCGGGCGGCGAGCCCGTCGCGGGCCTCGACCCGCGTGGTCACGTCCTGCACCACGCCGACCATGCCGGTGCGGCGCCCGTCTTCGGCGTGGACCGGGCGGCCGCGCACGTCGACGATGATCTCGCGCCCGTCCGCCTCCCGCGTCAGGCGGGTCTCGAAGCGGTAGGCGCCGTCGCGCGCCATCGCGTCCCGGACCACGGCCTGGATCCGGTCGGGCTCGCCCGCGGAGAGGCCGGCGCGCAGGATGTCCCAGGTCGCGGAGGAGCCGGGGGGATGGCCGAGGATCTGCGCGGCGCGGCGCGACAGCACGAGGCGGCCGGTGCTCCGCTCCCAGCGCCACTCGCCGAGGCCCGCCGCGGCGAGGTCCTGGCGGTTCTCCTCGGAGCGGGCCGCCTCGTCGGCATCCACCGCCTCGACGACGAGGACGGTCCCGCCGGCGCCGGAGCGGCGCACCCGCACCTCGACCGAGCCGCCGTCGGCATGGAGCCAGGGATGGATGCCGTCGGCGATCCGGCCGCCGCCGACGAGATCGGCGGCCGGCCGCCCCGCGAGCGCGCCGGGTGGGTGGCCGAGCAGGGCGCAGAGCGCGGGGTTGGCGTCGCGCAGGCGCGCGCCGTCCTGCGACAGCACGGCCAGCCCGATGGCGGCCTCCTCGAAGGCCGCGCGCCGCGGGTCGTCCACCGGGCCGTGATCGTCCCTGTCGGTCACACCGTCCCCTCGAACGCGCGGTCGCGCCGTCTCGAAAAGCGTCGCCCCGACGGAGGCACCGAGCGGGCGCCCGACAGGAGCGCGCCCAAGATGGGGCCGGGGCCGAAGCGGGGCAAGTCGCCCGGCGGCGCCTGCGGCTTCGACAACAGCTTAGTTCAGCACGTCGCCCCGGCCGATCCTCGAAGAAAGCCGCCGAACGCCGCCCGAGGCCGCCGCGAGGATCGTGCGGGTCGCCTGCGCCGGGCCACCGGCGCTTTCCTCCGGCACCCGGTGGCCGGCCCCGCGACCTCACGCATCGTCGCCTGCGGACGGGGCCTCAGCCCGGCGCGACGCGCGCGAACTCGAGGTAGGTCGGGCGGCGCCCGGCCGCGATCGCCTTCGCCTCGTAGCGGGTGCCGGGCCAGCCGGGATAGGGCTGCGTCCAGTCGGCGGCCGTGCGCGCCGTCCAGCGCAGGTGCGGGCAGCGGGCGGTGCGGACCAGGGTCCAGCCGACGTAGTCGTCGATGTCGCTGGCGAAGCGGAACAGGCCGCCGGGCCGCAGCACCCGGGCGATCTCGGCGAGCGACTCGTCCGAGACGAAGCGGCGCTTGCGCTGGCGCCGCTTCGGCCAGGGATCGGGGTAGAGCAGGTAGACCCGCGCGAGGCTGGCATCCGGCAGGGCGGCGAGCAGCGGCGACACGTCCTCGTCGCGGATGCGGACGTTGCGCAAGGCCCGCTCGTCGACGGCGCGCAGCAGCTTGGCGACGCCGTTGACGAAGGGCTCGGCGCCGATGATGCCGATCTCGGGATGGGCCGCCGCCTGCGCCGCCAGGTGCTCGCCGCCGCCGAAGCCGATCTCGAGCCAGACCTCCGACGGGCCTCGCGCGAGGCCGGGAAACAGCGTCGCCGGGTCGAGGGGGCGGCCGTCGGCGGGCGGGGCGACGCGCAGGCGCGGCAGCAAGTCCGACAGGCGCTGCTCCTGCAGCCCGCGCAGGCGCTTGCCCTTGCGTCGGCCGAAGAAGGCCCGCTCGGAGGCGTCGGCCGGGGGGCTGGTGTCGGTCACGGGGAAACTCGTTGGGAGGCTCACGCCTCGATCGGCGACCGGATCGGGCGCAGGCCCCCTCTCCCGTTCGGGAGAGGGAGCCGCCGGCGCGGGGTCGAAACCCTTACGCCAGGGCCGACCTCAGCTTGTCGGCGAGGTCGGTGCGCTCCCAGGAGAAGCCGCCGTCGGCGTCCGGGGCGCGGCCGAAATGGCCGTAGGCCGAGGTGCGGGCGTAGATCGGCTTGTTGAGGCCGAG
>NZ_JAKSYR010000176.1:0-7937 GCF_022829705.1 Methylobacterium sp. E-025 | reverse complement strand
CGGAAGCTGGAAGGCTTCGAGGACCTATCGGATGACGATCGCCGGGCCCTGGATGGCTTGGCGCCACACATCCGGCAGGTCGCTGCACGGGTCGCTTTGGGTCGCGAAGGCGACGAACCCGAGAACGCCCATCTGCTCCTTGATGGCCTCGCTTCCCGCTACAAGATGCTCCCGGACGGTAAACGCCAGAGCATGGCGCTTAGGGGTCCAGGGCACTTCTGCCGCCGCAACGTGTTCATCCTCGACCAGATGGACCACAACATTGCTACGATCTCCGCATGCCATGTCGTCGACATCCCGCGTCGGGCAATCGAGGAGATTACCCAGGCCCATCCGCAGATCACGCGGGCCTTTTGGTGGTGCGGTCTCGTCGATGAGGCGGTGCTGCGCGAGTGGCTGGTCAACCTTGGTGGTCGTGCCCCGGAGCGTCGTATCGCTCACTTCCTCTGCGAAATGTTGGTTCGACTCGATGCGGTTGGGAAGGTCACGAATGACAGCTACGCCTTCCCATTTACGCAGGTGGAGCTTGCAGATGCGATGGGGTTGTCCGCCGTTCACGTACACCGTACGCTTCGCGAGCTGCGTGATCTCGGGCTGATCACGATCAAACGGCGGGTTCTGACGATCCATGATGTCGAGCAGCTCAAGTCGTTCAGTGGCTTTACGCCGAACTACCTCCACCTCAAGAACACTCGTTGGGGCGCACGCCGGAGCGAGCCGTGGTTGAACCAGCTACGGGAAAGTTAGTCATGGATGCGCACGACAACGTCGAGACGTTGCTCGTGCTGCAGCCGATCTTGGTTGACACGAGCAGCCCGGATCGGGAAGGGCGTCTGGTCCTGGCAAACGGCCTGCTGATCGCCGTGCTGGTGCGCCTTGATACCCCCGAGCACGAGGTGGGCCCGGGCTGGTTCGTGGAGGCGGCCTTCGGACGGCTCGTTGGTATCTCAGCGCCGATCTTCGACACGCTGGAGGAGGCAACGCGATGGCTGCGACAGCACCGAAAGCCGTGACCGAGGTAGCTACGTTGCAGGCCCCCTCCGCTCGGATGCCGCAATACCGTTTCCGACGGGCCAACGAGCAATTTCGAACTCGCCGATATAAAAGCCCGAACATGTCTTTGATCTCGACGAAGCCTGCGCTGCCATGGCTAGAAAGGAGAAGCAATGCCCCACCGCTTCTCCGATTTTGCAGCTGTAATTTTGAGCATTTGGTTGGCATCAATTACGCCGGCCTATGCTCAGGATGACCCTATTACACTAGCTGATGATCCTTTCGAGGTCTCCGATCCTCATGCCACGTCGCCCGGAGAGTCGACTTTTTCCATCGGCGGGTCGTATGAACGAGCAGCGACCGGGCGTGTGCGTGGCACAGCAGGGGCGGAGAGCGAACTAAGCTATGGCGTAGCGCCGAAGCTCGATGTGAGGATCGGTCAGACGGGAGCCTACGGGAACCTCGACATCCGTCGCCGACTAGGGACGGTCAGTGCGGACGTTCCTGGGTCTACTGAGGGAGGTACCAATGCCAATCTCGGCGGGACGACGCGTCTGGGGGCGCTCTACCAGATCACGGACGAGAGGCGGGTCATGCCGATCGTCGGGCTACTTGGGCGTGTTCGTGCGCTCTACGGCCCAGGCGGTACGGCCTATGAGACCGAAGGCACCCTTCTATTCGGCAAGACTCTCAGGAGTGGGGAACTTCCGCTCGGCGTTAGCTTGAACCTTGGAGGCGTCTACCGCTTCGATCCAGCGCCTGGCGAGAGAACAACACGCACGCTATTAAATGCCTCGGTTGGACAGGCGATATCCACCGACACGGCGCTTGTTACAACCTATGCTCGGGAGCAACAGGAGCTAGGACAACCAGATTATAGTCTCGTACAGGTTGGAGCGAGGCATCGCCTAAGAAGCCAACGCGCCATCTTGGGTGTTGCCGTCGGCTTCGGGCTCAACCGCAATACGCCGCAACTCCAACTTGCCGTTGCTATTCAATGGGAGTTTGGTGGCGCCCGTTAGCTCTATAAGAAGCCGCTTCCCGCGTGATCCTTGAAGGCGTTCGCCCTCCTGACGTAGCGAAGTACCGTCCGCGGATCGCGGTACCCCGACACCTCCATGATGCGAGCGAGATCGCCCCCAGCGGGTTCCTGCGTTGTAGGAATAGCGGGTGATCAACCACAGGTAGGGGGATGTCGGGCCTAAACAGCTATGCTCGGTAAGCGGCAATTCGTTGTTCACGAGGCATGGGCGAGCGTTTCGCCAAAGTCGAACCGATACGGCGTGCAAAGACTTAATCCAGAGACGGCGGGCGCCCTTTAGTTTGGCTTACGTCGCATCGAACCAAAAAAGCCCTCAATTTCGATTTCCAGCATTCGGGTGCTGAACGTCCGGATAATCGTGCCGTGAATGGCTCCGTCACGCATCTCGATTGTTGCGGTTTTGTGATTGTACGAGAACGTCATTTGTTGCTCGCCGAACGATGCCCAGAGCACGTTCACCGGAATGTCGCCGTCCTTGATCTGCAGCATGAGCGTACCTGGATTGGCCTGCCATGCAATCCCGCCGATCAACGCGAGAGTAATCGTGATGACGCCCATCGTCCCTTCTTCAGCCCGATCCATGATGCCATTCATGTAGGCGCGAAGCGTGTCGATGTCCGTAGCGGTGCTGACGATAACTGCCTCCCCTCAAGGGTTTAGATTACAAACTTCGACGGGGTTCGAGCTGGGCATCAGAATTTGAAGGCTCTGGAGCAGTGCTGCTTTGTCGTTTGTAGAGCGAACAATACCCCAAATCGAAGCAGGAAAATAAAGGATCTTCTTGCCGCATCAGAGACTAATGCTGACGGGAGACCCGGGAAGCGACTCCGTTGGCCCGCAAAGATTTAGTGTTCAGTCCCCGGGCGGTTCTGCCGAGGAGTTTCACCGTTATTTTTGGTGAAGTCGGAGCGTTCTGGGTCACCTTTGGACTCTGCAACCTTGCCGCGCATTACTGACGCAACTACAATAACTGTAGTCAAAGTCATCAGCGCTAGGCCGGCGATGAGATATTCGTTGCCTGGCATAAATTTATTCCTCATATTTTGACAAAACACAATTAAATGCAAATATTCAGTTAGTTTTATTAGAAAAATACTCGTTAATCAGCGGATAGTCTTTTCGCGTTGGCCGCCACGTGCTCGCGGTATCGCGCAATGACGACTTCGGGGGAGCTGCCCATCATCAGTGTACCGGCGGCCTCCATGCTCGCCTGGATCTTCTCGACCACCATGGAGTGCATCTCAGCCCTAGCCTCACGGCCGCCCCAGGCTAGCCGGACAAGGCGAAGTTCAATGACCTTTTGGCATTCGAGAGCGAGCATCATCGATGAGAAGAAGGGATTGTACACAGCACACTCCTCACCACATGGGTCGGGTATCTGGATAGAAGAAAATCTGCTGGCTTTAGCTCTTATGCTGACGCTTGATTTGGGTTGAAACGCTGGATGAGGCGCAATCTACACCCGTTGACTCCACCGGGGGCAGGCGAGGGTCAACGGGCGCAGACGGCGGACGTAATCGGGAATGAACGTCAGCGTCTGCATCTTAGAGATATTTGCACGCCAAATATCATCAATTCATTTTTTTTGGACGATTTAACTGTCTGTCGGCGGTAAATAATAGCATCAGACGAAACCATCCGATCAAGTCGGCTCTTTTAGAGATGGCTGGTTAACGCGACCGTGCCCGCGCGGAAGTTATGACATGCCTCGTATCGCTATCTCGACCTTGGCTGCCTGCTTGATGGGTATCCTCCTCGTTCCGAGTGAGGCAGCCAAGAGGAAGATCCAGGTGCCTAATAAGTACGACGGGACTTCGAGCATTACGGCAGTTACGAGGGATGGGCCATGCTCGGCCAGCACGAGCTATCAGGCGCAGATCAAGGACAGCGATGCATCGGTCCCAGGTGACGAGATTGAAGTCGGCGGTGGCGTCTCGCAGTCGGGAACCGTGCAGGCCACGATCATCGAGGGGGCCAACAGGGTGCCGATCGCCGGGACCCTCGACGCCAAGGGTAGCGGCAGTGGCACGTGGCACACCACCGGCGGCATCGTCGAGTGTAGCGGAAGCTGGAGCGCCAAGCGGGCGGGTTAGGTTGCTCAGCGCTTCGTTCAATCGAGGCTGGTAGTCGAGCCATAGCGAGCAAGCCCATCCCCCGATCTGATCACGAGGGACGGGTGCCAGCTGTGTCAGCAGCCGACCAATCCTGAGCCTGGCTTGGGAGCAAGATGCCCTCAACCAGTTATCGTGGCGTCAACGCTCCACCGCCGGTCAGCCCTAAGACACGTTACCCGCTTCTTATGCCGCAGGATCTTGATCGTTTCAGCGTGGTTACACCTGCAGATCTTCAGCGCGGAGTCACCGCCATGGCCCAGACCCGGCATCTGAATTCTAAATCAGACCCAGTCGACGAAGGCGCGCAGGCCCGTATCCACGGTCGGCCGAAGGATGCTTGTCCCTATCCTCACAACAGCGAAGAGCGCGATTCCTGGATGGAAGGATACGACGGCGCGCCCCGCGATGATGCCCCTGATTGGCAGCTCGGATGAGCACTTTGGGCATCACTATAAAATATGGACGATCATGATTTTGGAGGCTCAAGCCGCGCGGCATTCTGATGCGGTGGCAGGCCGAGCACTGCTGACGGCTAGGTTGAGGGGCTTGCCTCCTGCCGAGCGCAAAGCATTCCATAAGGCAGTTCGTGCCTGCTTCGCATCGCGTGCGCTGGCGGCTGCTAACGAGAATTGAGAGGTCGACCTAGCCTTGGTGTAATGCCACTCGTGTTGGTTAGATTTGGACGGTGACCAGCGATGGACCGCGATCAAGAGCCGGAAGAACGGATCTTCGGTTAAAGTGCCTCTTCACTGGTATGGGACTGTAAGGCGATGCGACCCGCATCAGTGATTGCCCACTCCCGCGACCCGTCCGCGGAACTGGCCCCGATCGGCTTGACGAAACCCATCTTCATCAATCCGGGGATTTCTTGATCTCCCTTGGCATAGCGGCGTGGTCCGCGCGCTAGCAGCGTCAGCCGGTAATGCTGGCTCGGCCGCAGCTTACCCTCATGCCGTTGGGCTTTCACGGCCTCTTTCCTTCCCGAAACCGGATGCCAGTCCCTCCGCCATTCTCAGGCGTAAAGTCCCGATTGAGAACGAAAAAGGCCCTGCGAGCTAGAGCCTACAGGGCCATTAGATTACTGGATGCGGTGCCAGAGACGCTTCAGCAGTCGTTGCTGCCCTGCTTCACCACCTGACCCTCGGTCGGCTTCTTCTCACCATCCACGGGCTTGGTGCCGGCGCCAACGTTGTTCAGCGCGCCAACCGTTCCGGGAGACTCGGCCTTGGCGCCGGGGGTCGTCTTGGCAGTCGTGGTGCCGTCGGTCATCGAGCTCTTGTCGGCCGAGGACGACGTGCCTTCCATGTTGGTGGTGGTTCCCACCGCGCACGGGGCGGCGAAGGAGGCGCCGGCCGTCAGCATCAGAATGGCGGCAGCGCCTGAAAGGGTTGCAAGCTTTGTCATGTTTCCCCCGATTGTATTGCCGGAAGGAAACTAATTTCGGCATGATGGTTCCGACCCTGCGCCACTAAGGCCCTTTCCGTCCTTGGAAGGATCGGAGCAGCCAGGCCATGCCTTTCGCTTCAGCCTGCTCGACCGAGTTCGTTTCCGCCATCCGACCTGTCTCACTGTCGATCTCATAGACGATCTGCGTCAGGAGGGGTGGGAGTGGAACCCATCCAGCGGGTGTTCCGTCACCTGCCGACGTGGGATTGCGGGATCATCAAGACCGGGATCACCCGCGCCGAGTGGGACGTGATGTTCCCGCCCGAGGAGGAAGCGTAGCTATGGCGATGCTCTCCGCGGCCTCGGGCCACCTGACCCGCCGCACTGTCCTCGGCGCCTTCCTCGTCGTCGTTGCCTCGCGGATGCCTGCCATCGCCTCTGACTGCGTGCGGCCGGCGATCCGATGGGCCGAGAAAGCCGACGCCGCCTACTCCGCCTCGGGGCGTGTCGCAGCCGATCTGGCTGCCACCGGCCAGCCCATGCCCGCTGGGTGGCGCGACTACCGTACTTCCCTATCCCATGCGCACCGGCTGGTCCGCCTCGACCTTTACGCCCTAATGCCGACGACGCCCGAGTCTGCTGCGGCGCTGGCTGCCTACCACACCGCTCGCGGGGAGTGGGCGGGCAGCTCCGGCGCCCGCCGAGCTGCCCGCCGCCGGCTCCGCAAGGTGTTCGCCCGGCCGGGTGCCGTGCTGCCGCCCCGTCCGACCTGATCGACGGCCAAACGGGACCCACCCCCTCGCCTTCCTCGACCTACCGCCAGGAGCCCGAACGATGTTGCACGTCCGCACCCTCGACCCCGCCGCCAACCCGATCCACGGGGCCATCGCCCGTCACCGCATCGTCTACGACGCATTTCAGGTCGCCCCCGAGGGCGAGGCGTCCGTGATCGCGAACGACGACTACGAAGCGGCAACCGACGCCCTGGGGACGACGCCATGCGGGTCTCGGTTCAAGCCGTTGGTGCAGTGGAAGCGGTAAAGCGGCGTCGGCATTGGCGTTCTACCCCGCCCTCCACATTCCTTCACCGCCCTTTCCCCGGGGCGTGGCCGTTTGAGTCGAAACACGGTTCCTCGCGCAGTCAGTTCCTTGTATGTTCTTGAGCAACTTGGAGCGCCGATGCACCCCAGCCGCACGAACAGCCTGTAGAGATCCGGCTGAGTGAGGCCGAGACGATCGCGCTCGCCTACCGCCGAGCCGCCCGCGGCGACGCCTGGGTGGCTCTGGTGCGGGCGATTGAGGACGCGCTGTCCGATCTGGCGAAGGTCGAGCGCCGGTCGCTGCGGCGGGGTCGGCTCGTCTCGCGTGGCTACGTTCGAGCCAGCTTGCCGGGGACGATCACGTGAGCCCCTACACGGTCGATGAACTGATTCTCGGCAGCACCCAAGGCTGCGAAGGCGCCAATGGAGGCCTCTAAGGCAGCTCCGAAGGTGCGCGGGCGAAAGAAGGCCACCGAGACGGCTTGAAGCCGTTTAGCGACCCGCTCCGGCACACCCTAGCATCCGTGCTTGTGTATCGAGGGTGTACCGGTTCCAGAGTTCCACTGGGTGAGCAGCGACCGAGAATAGCCTGTGGGTTGCAACACCCTGGCGGAGGCAAGACCCAAGTCAAGCGAGACAGTGCGACTGCAACACTTTGATACAAAAGAGCGACAATCCGGCCTTTCCCAAATTGGATCTAGAAAGGGGGCTGTTGCGTTGTTGCGGTAGATTGATCAGACAGAGAATGATTTCGATGAAGCGTCTTGCACTCGCATCGACTGCCCTCGTGGCAGCCTTGGCATTCATGCCCGCTAGCGCTGACGCGCGTGGCTTCGGCGGTGGCGGTGGCTTCCGAGGCGGCGGTGGTGGCTTCGGCGGCGGCGGCTCCCGGGGCGGTGGCTTTGGTCGTGGCGGGTTCGGCGGCGGGTTCCGCGGAGCTGGGTTCCGGGGTGGATACGGCGGCGGCTATGGCCGGGGCTTCTACGGTGGTGGGTACGGTGGTCGAGGCTATGGCTACGGCCTGGGCGGCCTTGGGCTTGGGGTCGGTCTCGGCCTTGCTGCCGGTGGCCTCTATGGCGGCTATGGTGCTGGCTACGGCGGCTACGGCTATGATGATGGGTACTACGGCAGCGGGTACGCTCCCGTAGGATACGGTGCCTACGGCTATGGCTACCGTCGCCCGGTTTACGGTTACGGCTACACTCCCTATGGCTACGGCTACTAGAGCGTTTTCGGTTTAATCTGGTCCGTATCCAGCGGCAGCGAAGAAGTTGGCGCACTCGTCAGGTGTGACGGTGTCGACGAGACGTCCGATGGCCGACCACAATCCCTCGACGGTTCGCTCGGCCGCTTTGCGTAGCA
>NZ_JAKSYR010000174.1:0-3420 GCF_022829705.1 Methylobacterium sp. E-025 | reverse complement strand
AAGCTCACAAGCGACCTTGTAAGCCTCCTGGTTCAGCCACGTCTCATAGTTGGCGAGTAAGCTCGCGGTGATTGGAGTGGCGACCGCAGTCGGGTTGCCAATGAGCGTCACGCCGCCACCGATGAGCGGAAGCGAGACAAGACCGCGGAGGAACCCGCGGCGGTCTGACGGGCCGCTCATGCGCAGAGCCCCGCGCGCACCTGATTGTGCCACAGAAAGCCATCGGCATCGGCAAGGCCGTCCTCGGCAGGATCGTGCTCGCGGTCGTCGTCTTCGAGGTTGGCGTCGCCTGTGAGCATGTCGAGCAAGGCAAGGTCGGCCTCGATGCGGTCCGCCACGCTCCGGCGAAGCGTCTTGAGGCGCCTATGGTCAGCCTCGAAGAAGTGGCGATCCAAGCCTCGGCGGATCGCCTTGATGGCGTCGTGTGCGGCTTGGTCAGGATTGGCTGTCCGCATGGCGCGGAGGGCCAGGGTGACGGGGCCAGGCTGCCCTCCAGCCCCGCGGGGTAATAAGGCTGCCGGAGCGCCAGCTTGGGGTAATAAGGGCGTGCGTGTGCTATGGGCGTGGTTAGCCATGAACAGCATCCTTAGTGCAGTTGGTGGTCAGGGCCGTTGTGGAAATCTCACCTTCCCCGCGGCCCGCATTTTTGTTATACGGGTAGCATGCTTATCATGTCAACGGCTGTAGAACAGAAAGTCAAAGGCCGGCCGCCAGGAAGCGCATTCGCGCCACCGTTCCCGATGCGGTTCACGGCCGATCAGATGGCCGCGATCGACGCTTGGAGGCGGCAGCAGGAAGACCCGCCCTCACGCACTGAGGCCATCCGTTTCATCCTGTCCGATTGGCTCACCGCACAAGGCCTGCTTCCACATCGCGAGGATCCTGAGGGCGCGAACTAAAGGAGCAACCGATGGCCAGCATCCCTGACCGCGAAATCGAGGACTCGCCGCTTGCCGGCAGCGTCACCCGCGACGGCATCACGGTGCAGGTTCACATCTACCGGTTCGCCGACACTGCGGACGAATGGACCCTAGAGGTCGTCGACCACGAAGGGGGACACACCGCGTGGACTGGCACCTTTGCGAACGATGAGGACGCCTTCGAGGCCTTCGAGCATGCGGTCGCTAAGGATGGGATCCGCTCGTTCGTTGAGCAGCCGGTGGAGCACTGACCGAGCACGTGTTGGCGAAGGGCCGTTTGAAATGAGCGACACGCCGGATCCTGACCGCGCCGCACGGGTGATCGCCGAGAATGTCTACGCAGCGTTCTGCCAGCAGGCGACGATGCCGGCCCACCCGCTGGAGGAGCAGACGATCATCACCCGGCTGGTCGAGGCGATCCGCCCGTAGATCGGGATCAGCTCCACGGGGGCCATCGTCGAGGCTGCCAACGCCGCCCTGTCGGCTTGAGAACAGCGCGATCCGGATGTCCGTGGTCCTCGCGTCGTAGCGATCAATCAGACCGACGGCACGGTCACCCTTGGGTAGTTGTCAGACACGCCCTCACGGACTGGCTTGCTGGCCAGGGCTATGTCCGGCCCCACGAGCATCCTGAAAGCGCGAACTGATCAAACTTCGTGCGTTTCGCTAGGCAAGGGGTCTGAGCGCGATTAGCAAGCTGCTCGAGATCAATTGCGGACGATATACTTTTCGGTTCGAGTGCTTCGTGCGGCCTTTTTGGCCTGATTGCTCGCCAGCTAACCAAAGCGTTGCCTGGATGCAACATTCCCACAGCACCGCGGCGCCCTCGTGGATTTCACGTTGATCGTACGGATGTGCTGGCACACAGTGTTTTGGCACTGGGGGCATCGCAAAAGCGGGCCCGATGAGCCCGCACCAAAAAGCGGGCCGCAAAACAAGGTGTGACGCGATCGGCCCCGGCCCCGCGACCACACAATCCTCGGGTCTCGAAGCTTTTGGAGATATCTATGACGCTCTTGAAGAGCACCCTGCTCGCTTCGGCCGCCGGCTTCGCCGCCGTCGCCGGCGCCCAGGCTGCCGATTTGCCGGTCAAGAAGGCCGCCCCCATCGAATTCGTCCGCGTCTGCTCCGCCTACGGCGCCGGCTTCTTCTACATCCCCGGCACCGACACCTGCCTCCGCCTTTCGGGTCGCGCCCGCTTCGACGCCGCCTACCAGCCGTCGTACTCGCGCCAGAACGGTTCGAACAACGGTGATAGCACCGGCTACCGCACCCGTCTGCGCATCAACCTCGACGCTCGCACCCAGACCGCCTACGGCACCCTTCGCGCCTTCGTGCGCCTGGAAGCGGGCAGCGGCTCCGGCTATTCCGGTCTCGGCACCTCGGGCACGACTCAGCGCATCGGCAACGCCTACCCGGGCCTCGGCGTCGACAGCTTCGGCCGGCTGCAGCAGTACGTGAACGCCGACAAGGCCTTCATCCAGTTCGCGGGCTTCACCGCCGGTCGCGCCTCGTCGTTCTTCGACTTCTACGCTCACGACTTCGAGCTGGCCGGTGCCACCGCCGGCTCCGACGTGTCCTCGACCAACCTGCTGGCCTACACCGCGACGCTCGGCAACGGCTTCTCGGCTACGATCTCGGCTGAAGACCCGACCTTCCGCCGCACGCCGATCTTCTCGCCGACCACCAACGCTAATAACGTGACGCTCAACACGTCGGCGGCCGCGTTCGGGCAGACCAACTCCCCGATCCCGGTGTTCATCGGGTACACTGGGGCGAACCCGACCCGCTACAGCTTCGTTGATGGCATCGAGCGCAACCGGATGCCCGACTTCGTCGGCGCCCTGCGCTACGATGCGGCCTGGGGCTCCGCCCAGCTCACCGCCGCGGTGCACGAGCTGAACGTCGGCAACGTCGCAAACGGCGCCGGTACCGGTACGGGTACCAATGTCAGCATCCCCCACACCAGCAACGAGTACGGCTACGCGGTCCAGGGCGGCGTGAAGGTCAACCTGCCGTTCATCTCCCCCGGCGATACCCTCTACCTGCAGGGCGCCTACGGCGTCGGCGCGCAGATGTACACCGGCTACTCCTCGTACACCGGCTCGTACACCCAGAGCACGACCACGATCCAGGGTCAGAAGTTCGCGCAGTACTTCTCCGACGCGACGATCAACCCGTTCACCGGTCAGATGTCGCTTTCTGATAGCTTCACCGTGGTCGGCTCGTACCTGCACTACTGGTCGCCTGAGCTGCGTTCGGCCGCCTTCGGCTCCTACGGCGAGCAGAGCTTCTCGGCTGGCGCCCGCGCCGGTCAAGGTAATGCCTTCACGCTCACCGGTGGTACCGGCTTCGGTGCGAACTCGGTCGGCACGCCCGGCACCCGGTTCTACCAGCTCAGCCAGGCGCTTCGCGACACCTACCAGTTCGTCGCCGGCGCGAGCCTGATCTGGTCGCCGGTGAAGGACCTCGATATCGGTGTGGAAGGCCTCTACACCCA
>NZ_JAKSYR010000173.1:0-9383 GCF_022829705.1 Methylobacterium sp. E-025 | reverse complement strand
CGGAGGGTCGGGGGTCAGCGCGAGTTCGGGCTCTCCGCAGGTCTGAGCTTCCAAAACCCGGCAACGACAACAGCGGCAACAGGCAACGGCAGCAGTGGCAACAACGGCAACCAAGGCAGCGTTCGCACGGCGTCACAAGGTGAACCGCTCGACGGTGAACAAGTGGGAGGCGCGCGGTCACCTCGTCATGACGGTCGACGGTCTGGTCAATGTCGAGGCGTCTGACGACCTGCTGACCAAGCGCCCGGTGGCCTATCGCGGTGGGACGGCGAAGGGTCCGGTGGCGGCGGCGCCACCTTCGTCAGCTGCAGGCGCCAAGTTGGCATCTGCATCGCCCCTCCCGGCTTCCCCCAATCTGGATCCGCCCGCACAGTCCGATGCCGCCGACATGGCGATCGCTGCGCTCAGCACCATCGTCCGCGAGATCGGGGCCTGTGCCGCTCGCCGTGCAGTCGAGTTCGGCGCCACCCTCCAGACGGCCTTCGCTCTCGATGTCGCGACCTGCCTCGATGCCAGTGAGATCGGCGAGCGCTTCCTCGCCAGCATCGGTGCTTCGTCGAGCAGCGGCTACAGCCTCGTCGAGATCGCAGACTCGCAACACAACGGGATCGTCGAGGCCGATTGGCCGGCTCTAGCGATGGCTGCCGGCGAACCGCTCGACCTCAGCGCGCTGGAAGACTGGTTCTTCGCCCTCCCGAGCTTCGACCCGCCCAAGGATGCCTCCCATGGCCGATGATCGCCTGCGCTTAGTCGCCGAAGTCTCCGACCAGTTCACCGGTCCGCTGGGCAAGCTGGAGACAGCGCTACGGCGCGCTGGCGCAGCCGGCACACAGGCCGGCAAGGATCTCAAAAAGGATTTCGAAGGCTTCAACGGCGCACTCGGCAAGACCACTGCCGCACTGCAGGGAATGACGCCGGTGCTCTCCGGGCTCGGCCTCGTCGGGCTCAGTGCCGGTGTGTCGCTCGGGGCTGTCACGGCAGCACTCAGCGGTTTCTCCAAGGGCACGCAGCAGCTGGCGATCATGTCCAAGGAGACGGGCCTCGCCGTCGATCAGCTTCGCGCCTTCAGCGCCTTGGGCGAGCGGTTCGGCGTGTCTGCCGAGACCATGCAAGGCGGGGTGCGCAAGTTCGCCGACGAGATGAGCCAGATGCGGAAGCGCTATGGCCAAACCTACTTCGACCTCCAGCAGATGAACCTCGGCGAGCTGGTCGAGAAAATGGTCAGCTCGCCGAACATGAAAGCGGCGCTCGACACCTTCATGGACTCGGTCTCGCAGATCGGCGACCCGGTGAAGCGCCGGAAGGTCGTCGAGATGATGCTCGGTTCGGACCAGATCGCAGCGGTCGCCGGCCAGCTAACCGGCCGCTACCGGGCGGTGATGGATGAGATCCTGAAGGCTCAGGGCCAGACGACGGATGCCCAGATCAAGGCTGCCCAGCGGTTCGAGACGGCTCTCAGCCGGGTCCGCGAGAACATGGACGGCCTGCGCACCGAGGCCCTGGCTCCGCTGCTCGAACAGCTGTCGGCCCTCGTCGAGAAGTTCGGCTCCGCGGAGTCGATGGCGGCCTTCGCCAAGCAGCTCGAGGAGATCGGCAAGTTCGCCCGCACCACGGTGCAGGAGTTCGAAGCGATCGTCCGCACCTACGAGAAGTTCAAGGAGTTCATCGGGCTCGGCGACCCGTCGAAGAACGTCGAGTTCAAGCCGCTCTTAGGCGGCGGCAGCAGCAAGCCGCTGACCCGTGGCGAACTGGAGGGCAAGCGCGACTCCATCGAGCAGCAGCGCAAGCTTCTCGACGCCAACCCGAACGCGCCAGACTACGCCCGCAAGCGCGATCGGATGACGGAGGAGCTTCGGCGCGTCGGCGACGAGCTTGAGAAGCTGCGGACCTCCGGCGGGGCGACCGCGCAGCCCTCCGGGTTCTCCGGTGTGGCGGGGAGCGGGAACCCGCTGATCCAGCGCGCCAGCTTCGGTGGCTTCGGAGGTGTCCGCTCCAGCCCAGGCGGGTTTGGAGGGCCTTTGCCGACGATGGGCGGCGGGTATGGTGGCGGCGACCCAAACGTGACCGGCGGCGCGAACGGTCGCGGTTATGGTGGCGGTGGAACGCCGGCCATTTCGCCGGGAGCACCCATTCCACATCGCGATGCTATTGACGGCAGAAGCGTCGCCGCCGTGACAGCGAACCCCGGCGCCTACAAGGATGTCCTCGACCACATCGCCCGGTCTGAGGGGACGGCGAACCGCGCAGGTGGCGGCTACAACACCTCCCTCGGTTACGGACGGTATCTGCCCGGCGGCCAAGAGCAGAACCTGACCGGTAAAACGCTGAACGAGATCAGCGCTCTTGGCAATCAGATGCGGCGCCAGCCCGGAAACCCGAACTCATCGGCACTCGGCCGCTACCAGATCGTCGGCAACACCATGCGCAGCCTCATGCGCAAGATGGGGCTGAAGGGCGACGAGCTGTTTGACGAGAGGATGCAGGACCGCATGGGTGCGGAACTGGCTCGCCAGCGAGGCGCAAACGCTACCGGCCTCGGCCAAGAGTGGGCGTCTCTCAGAGGACAGCGCCTTGTTCGCGCCGTCGAACTCATGGGCCGGGTCGATCCTCGGGCCTCGACCATGCCGAATGATCGCGCCCCGGGTGGCAGCCAGCTAGAGACCGCAGGCTCCGGCGAGCGCACCGGCGACAGCATGATGCGCCGGTTCTACGGCGACGAGGCACCAGTGGCGAAGGCGCCGCCTCAGGACCACCGCATGACGATCGACCTCAACGGCTTCCCGCCCGGCACCCGGGCCCGGACCTCGATGGGCGACCTGTTCAAGGAGACGACCGTCTCGAAGAGCCGCCAGGTGGAGGCGATCTGATGCCGGATCCCGATCTTATCTGCGAGGTGCGCACCGAGGGCGGCACCTACCGCGACTGGATACAAGTCCAGGTCGAGCAGAACTTCATGAACGAGGGCTGGATCCGATCCTTCCGCCTCGTCTGTGCCGAGCCGAGCGCAGTCGCCAGCATGAAGCTGAAGCCAGGCGATCGCGTCGACATCGCCCTGGCCGGTCAGGTGGTGATCCAGCAAGGCTACATCCGTGACCGGCAGGCCGTGTTCGACGCCAACCGCCATGCGGTGCAGGTCACCGGCTACGGCAAGGCCGGGCTGATCACGGAGGCCAGCATCAACGGCGGGACGGGGCAGTTCCGGGGCTACAAGCTCGATGCCATCGCGAACTCCGTCCTGAAGCCCTACGGCCTCACCTTCCGCGTCCAGAACGGATCGGACGGTTGGGACACGCCCTTCCCGAACGTCGTGGTCCGCTATGGCGAGACACCCTTCGACCTGATCTCGAGGCTGTGCCGGCAGCGCAACCTGTTCTTCTACGCCGATGCGGTCGGCAACGTGGTGGCCGGTCCGAAGTCCGGCAGCAGCATGGTTGCCTTCGTCGAGGGGCAGAACATCCTCTCGGCGAACTGCCAGCTACGGCACCTAGCAGTAGAGTCGCTGGTCTCGAACTCGCAGCAGCCCGGCTCCGACAGCCTGTTCGGCCGGTCGGCCTCTGAGATCCAGGCGAAGGCCACGGTGAAAGGCGGCACGCCGGGGGCGATACGCAAGGTGCTCGCCGAGATGCCGCTCGACCAGAAGGGCACGCAGTTGCGGACGAATTGGGAAGCGGCTGCCCTACAGAGCATGGCCCTGCAGTTGCAGCTCACCTACCAGGGCTGGCTGAAGCCCGGTGTGGGTAGCCTCTGGGACCCGTCGGACGGCGTGACGGTGAAGTCGCCTATGCTCTTCCCAACGGAGAGTGCGACCGAGACGCTGAAGGTGGCTGGCTACGCCTACACGCAGGATGCCAACGCCGGCACCGCCACGACGCTCGACCTGATCAACACCCTGGCCTGGGAACAGCGCAAGGGCGACGCGACAAAGAACGACGGGTTCTACGACCTCGGCAACGCGCCTGCGCAGCCGGAGGCGGCGACATGAGCGCACATGAAGATAGCGCACCAAAGCGGCACGGACGCCAGCAACCTTTCCATAGGACTCAGAAAGCACATTCTGTTAGCAAAAACGCGCTGTGCGATCTAGAAGGTTCTGAAGCGCGAATGGCGAACTTGAGTCAGAGGGCCGAGCATTCGTTTTACAATTTCGTTGAACCTCTCGATCTGGGGACCGGCATCATGGGCGATGGCCTGTACGCAGAATTGGCGAAGACCCAAGCTTTTCAGAGGCTTCGACAAGTCAGATTTCTGGGGGGCATCGACTATATATTGGTTCCTACCCCAAACGGATCTAAGACTAGATACACAAGATTTCAGCATAGTTTAGGTGTTGCTCGCCTAGCACTGCTATACGCACGTCGCAAAGAGCTTAATTATGAAGATCGGCGCACCTTATATGTAGCGGCCATGTTGCACGATATCGGGCATGCACCGCTGTCTCACTCGCTAGAGCCGATGTTTCTACAGAAATTCGGAATCGAGCACCATAAAGCAACAAGCGATATTATAACTGGACGTGCGGAGTTGGGCCTTGAGGTTTTTAAAGTCTTGCGCTGGCACGGCATCAACGTTGAAAGAGTGAATGCCCTGATAGCGGGAGAAGATAGAGGTTTTGACGGATTGTTTTCTGGTCCAATTAATTTTGACACCATAGAAGGTATCTTACGCTCTCACTCGTATGCGACGGCATCGCCAACGGTTTACAGTCCTGAGGCAATTACTCAGGCAGCAATATTTCGCGATGTTCCAAAGTCAAAAGAGATCGTTGATACATTTTGGTACTATAAAAATTTAATGTATCAGACGGTCATTAATTCAGAGTCCGGAGTTTTGGCCGACTTTGTGTGTCAAAAATTCATGGAAATGAACATACGGCATTTCTCTAAAGATGATTATTTTACGACTGAAGAGGCTATATTCAGGAAAATGCCAGGACTTCGGGAGCTTCTCACAAATAAAAACTTTATGCATTTCGCGCGCTCTTATGCGAAGGAGCCTATATACTATAAGGCGCGAAGTTTTTTCATTGATCAGAATGTGCCATTTCAGACGGGCCCTGATGGGCTCCGCTATCAACAGTCGAGAGAGCAAAAAGCACTCTTGCCTCATTCCACGACTCAGGTAGGTACCTACGGGCCAAGCTGGGATCTGTTTAATGAAAACCCCTTACGAGCGCAGCAAACACTTTTCCGATGAGAAGCTCAAGGCGTTAAGGGAAGGTCTAGGGGGTCTAGTGCCGCCTGGTGAGGCGGTAGTTACCTGCGGCTCATATGCTCGGCGCGAAGCATCTGATAATTCTGATCTTGATTATTTCATTATAACTCAATCGTCTGACGAGCAGCCAGATCACTCCTGGGGAACGAAAGTTCGAGAGGTGATTGGAGGCTTGGTGAAGACAGAGCCAGCTTTAGGCGGCGCATTTTCCGGCGTCATTCACCGAGCGTCAATGACGAAGGACATCGGCGGCGATGGAGACGATAATGCACATTTCACGCGCAGAATGCTTTTTCTTTTGGAGGGAGCCTATCTCGCGAATGAATTTGAAATTCGAAGTTTTCGCCGAGAAATACTTGAGCGGTACATTGGTGATAAAATAACAAATCCGCAGATTGCATTATTTCTACTAAATGATGTTATTAGATATTACAGAACGATGGCGGTTGATTATGAGTTTAAAACTGTCGAGGGAACTAAGCCGAAGCCGTGGGGTCTTAGAAATATTAAATTGGTATTTTCGCGAAAGCTTCTTTACGCAAGTGGCTTATTTAGCGTTGCAATGACTATCGATCGTACTCGAGATAAGAAAATTGAGACGCTTGAGGCCTTATTCGACTTGCCGGTAATTGATAGAATGCAATGTATCTGCGGCCGGAATGCTATGGAAAATGTGCTTGAACGCTACAACGTCTTTCTTGATCGGCTGGAAGACCAGAATGTAAGAGCGCGGCTTACCGCGTTAACTAGAGATCAGCGCAGCGACGATTTATTTCGAGAAATCAAGAACGAAGGACATTTGTTTACGCGAGAGCTGCTCAAGCTTTTTGACAAAAGCTTCGACTCAACTCATCCAATTAGAAAGGCGGTCTTGTTTTAGGAGTGTTTTATTGTGAGGTTAATTTGCAGATTTAAAAACAGCTAGGTGAAGCTTACTTATGATGGCGTACTATCGAAGCCTGCAGGGGCGTAATCAGCTGCGACTTACGAAGGCTCGGTCTGTAGCCAGTCTGTGAACGCGAGTCGGATTGCTTCCGCACGGGAGGGTTTCGCCTCGTGGGCATCAGGGGCTACCTCCCGGATTGCGTCTCCGAGAACCTTCGCGATGTTCGCCGCGATCTTATCCAGCAGCTCGTCCCTTAGGCCGCTCTCGGTGCTGCACGTACCCCCGACCAGCTAGCCCTAAGCTGGTCTCCTACCACGCGTGAAGCAGGTACCCGCCGGCCAGCACGAGGACGATGAGGGTCACGGCCGATATGCCGAACTTCCGCGGCGACCCAGACGCAGAGGGGGTGCTACGCCGCTTGGTCGTTCGGGGGCTGAAGACAACGTTCTTCGGATCTGAAAGGTGCTGGGTCAGGCTGTGGGGCAGCCTGCGCTTCGATCGTCGCCCGAGCATACTCACCTCACTACGACCGCTTCGCCTTGCCGAGCACGGGGTGTATCAGAGATCAGGCACGTCCGCGTCGAGCCAGTCCGCCGCTGCTTTCAGGTTCGGGAACTTTTGCGCCTCGCTCGTGAAAGGCGCCGGAAAGGGCGGGTTGTCGGCGAGCGGTTCGGCTGTCCAATCGCCTTCGTACCCGTCTTGCGACACATCGCGGACCAAGCTGCCGACCACCGCGCCGTCGAGGATGAGATCGAAGCTGCCGGGGGCGAGGCGTTTGAGGGTGTAGGGCATCGACATCTCCAACATCAAAGACGCACGACAAGACCCCCGCTGCCTTGCTGGGCGCAGGGTAATTCGCCGCTACTGCTTCCGCAGCGCTTCCGCAGCGTTGCCAAAACTCTAGGGCAAAACTGCTAAGTCATTGAGAAGATTGGCGCACCCGACACGATTCGAACGTGTGACCTTTGCCTTCGGAGGGCAACGCTCTATCCAGCTGAGCTACGGGTGCTGACCGTGCCGATTTCCTAGCCGATGCCGCTGCGCGGCGCAACGGGGCTGTCGCGGGGTCGAAGGCCGGGGGGATGACGGCGTGGGTCGCCGTTGCCGCGCTCCAACGATCGGCGAGGCGTCACGGCGCATGTCGCCGTCCGCGGCGCGCATCGCGCCATGGTGCCCCGGGCCGGCGAAGCGGGGGATCGGGGTTCTGCGATCCGAGCGAGGCTTCGCACGCCATCCGGGCAAAGTGTTCGAGCGATACCGGTATCCCCATACTGTGGCCCAAACGGCAGACCCGGCGAAAGACGGCACGGCCATCTTGTATCGGCCATGTTTCTGATTGTTTCTGGCGGGCATCCGCGCTGCGACGCTCAGCGCGCAACACCGTTCGAAGCGCCGGCGATGCAGACTCGTCTCGACCGACATCATCCTCCCGCCCTCACGGCCCCGACGCATTCGGGGCCGGCAGGCGGCGCCCTGGCGGCCGTGGGCATCGCGCGGCCCGGTGGGGCGCTGGCGAACCTGCAACTCCTGCGGGCGTTCGCGGCGAGCCTCGTCCTGGTGCACCACGTCGCCGTGTATGCCCAGGCGCTGCGGGGTGCCGCGCGGCCGTTCGCGACCCTCGACACCCTGATGGGCGTCTGGGGCGTGGCGATCTTCTTCGCCCTGTCGGGCTTCCTGATGGCCCGGCTCGTCACCCGCGATGCGCCGCTCGTCTTCCTCGCGCATCGGGTCAGCCGCATCTTCCCGACCTACGTCGCGGTGGTGGCGCTGTCCGCCGGCCTGTTCGCGGCGCTGGGCCAGCAGTTCGGCGGCGTGTCCGTGCTCGCCCTGTCCCTCGCGCCCGGAGGCGCGCGAAGCTCGCCCCTCAACGTGGAGTGGACGCTCGCCCTGGAGCTGTCGTTCTATGTCGGCCTGTTCCTCCTGGCCTCGGCCGGGCAGGCGCGGCGCCTCGTTCCCCTCGCCGCCGGCTGGCTCGTCCTGCTGGCGGTCGCCTTTCCGCTGCTGCCGCCCGACAGCCGCAGCCTAATGCCGCCGCCGCTCTACCTGGTGCCGGTCACGGCGGCCTGTGCGCCCTTCGCGGGCGGCCTGCTGCTGCCGCGGCTGATCGCGTCGGGCTGGATGCGTCCGGCGACGGCGCTCCTCGCCCTGCCCTTCCTGGTGCTCTGCGTCTTCGTCGACACGGCGGCCGCGCGCTGGCTCGGTGGCGTCGCCGCGGTGCTGATCGTGGGCGCCGCCGTCACGGCGCCGCCCGTCCGCCGGGAGGGGCCGGTGGCGCGGGGGACGATCGCGCTGGGGGATTGGAGCTACGTGCTCTACCTCGCGCATCCGCCGGTGCTGCTGCTGGCGGGCTGGGCTTGCCCGCCGGACTGGTCGGGGCCTGCTTATGCCGGCGTCTGCCTCGCGGGCTCGCTTCTGGCCGCCACGCTCCTCGGGCCCCTCGACGTCGCGTTCTATCGGCGCGTTCGCGGGCGGATCGACGCTGTGGGTCCGATCGCGCTGAGGCGGGGCGTGACCGCCTTCCTCGTCGTGTTCACCGGTTGCGCCCTCTGGGGCAGCACCGAGACGGCGCGCAACGACTGGGCCGAGAGCCGGGCCCGCGATGCGGTCGCCGCCCTGCCCGCCCAGGCATGGACGTCGCGGGCGGCGGCCGTGGCGGCCATCGCCGCGCGGGGCCTCGCCCTGCCCCCCACCCTGCGAACGGCCGTCGAGACGGTGGAGCGCATCTCCCCAACGGAGCTCCTGGTCGGGGCCTACGCGCTGGATCCGGACCAGCCGAGCCGAAGCCTGCATCTCGCCCTGTTCTGCGGCGGGCGCCTCGCCGCCTTGGACAAGCCGCGGCGCTTGCGCCGGGACCTCGCGGCTCGGCCCGGCTTCGAAGCGATGGGCGAGCGGCGGATCGGCTATCGCCTGCGCATCCCTGCCGATTCCTGCAGCCGGGAGAACGCGGTTGCGGCGCTCGTCGACGAGACCGGCCTGATGACGGCGCTCGCCGTCCCGCGAGCCGGGTGGTGATCGGGATCTACGTCGGCGGGGGCGGTGGGCGATGACCGGCATGCGTCGTGGCGATGCCGGGCCCTGGTTCGTCGATTGCATCCGCGTTCCGCCGCGTCGCCGAGCGCGACGCCGCGACCTGTGATCCGAGCCGAGGAGCGCACATGCCGACGCATCACGAGATCCCGGCCACCCCCGACAAGATGGTGCTCGGCTACTTCGACGCCGCGCTGCCGCCGGTGCTCGAGATCGCGTCCGGGGACACGGTCACCCTCCATTCCTTCCCCGCCGGCGG
>NZ_JAKSYR010000171.1:0-54186 GCF_022829705.1 Methylobacterium sp. E-025 | reverse complement strand
GGCCCTGGCGCTGCTTGCCGCGGCCGTGCTGGCGATGTGGCTGGTGGAAGGCCGGCGCGGGCGGGCGGCGTAAACGACGAGTTCTCGCGTTGATATCGAAGCATCAGCGCGTTTCCCTCCCCCCTCTGCGGGGGAGGGTGGGCCTCGCGTCAGCGAGGGTCGGAAGAGGGGAGCGACCTCTCCGGACAACGCGCTCCCCTCTTCCGACACGCTTCGCGGGCCACCCTCCCCCGCAGAGGGGGAGGGAAGAGGCGGTGGCTTCACTCCTGCTCGCGCCGAGGATCACCTCAGCAGCCGCTCAGCCGCGCAGATCCGAAAAGAACCGCGCGATCTCGGCTGCTGCCGCGTCGGGCTTCTCCCGATGCGGGAAGTGCGCCGCGCCGGGGAACGGCGCGAGGTCGAGGTTAGAAAAATAGTCCGGCAGGCGGTCGGTCCAGGCGTAGGGGAAGAGCGGCGAGGAATCGCCCCAGCGGATGCAGGTCGGGACCGCGATGGGCTTCGGCGCGGGCGCCTCGCCGCGGATCATCGCGAGCCGCCCTTCGTTCTGGCTGAGATACCAGTCGAACCCGCCCTGCAGGTTGCCGGGCGCGAGGAAGTTGTCGACGAAGGCGTCGAGCACGTCGTCGAAGGCGTGCTCGTTCGGGCCGGACCAGTGCCGCAGGATGCCGCCGATATAGGTCCGGCAGGCCTCCCGCGAAGAGCCGACGAGATCGGCCGCGTAGGGCATCAGGTGGAAGGACTGGTACCAGATCTCGCGCAGCTTCTCGGGCGCGCCGAGGCGCGGGCCGATGCCGCCGTAGGGGCAGTCGAAGAAGAACAGCTTCCGCAGCCGCTCCGGCGCCATGTGCCCGAGCCCCTGCGCGACGTAGGCGCCGACGTCGTGCGAGACCACGCCGACGCGGGCGACGCCGAGCGCGTCGAGGAGGGCGAGGATGTCCTGCGCGTGGACCTTGACGCCGACCCCGTCGTTCGGCGCCGCATCGGGCTTCCCGGTCGCGCCGAAGCCGCGCAGGTCCGGCGCGATGCAGGTGAAGCGGTCCGACAGCCGCGCCATCACCGGCTCCCAGGTCAGCCAGAATTCCGGCCAGCCGTGAAGCAGCAGCAGCGGCGGGCCGCTGCCGAGCCTGGCAACGTGCATGTCGAGGCCGTTCAGCGGGATGGTGTCGTGGCGGATGCTCGGCATCGGTGTTCCTGTCCTGATCGGCTCCAACGCGCCGGAGGCCGTCGGGTTGTCGCCGGGCCGGCAGGGCGTGCGCGGACGCGCCGGGTTGGCGTGGCGGTGCGGTCCGTCCTAAGCAGGCGGGAACGGCCCGCCGAACGGCCGATGACCGACGAACCGGAGACTGCCCCCTCGTGACAGCGCATCCCGTGATCGGACGATTGTTCGCAGGCACCTTGGCCGCCGCCCTGGCGTTCGCCTGCCTCGCAGGACCCGCGGGCGCGCAATCCGAGCCGGCGCCGCCGGCGGCGGGTGCCGGCTGGGTGCACGCGGTGACGCTGATGGGCCAGCCGAAATACGGCCCGGACTTCAAGCATTTCGACTACGCCGACCCGGCAGCCCCCAAGGGCGGCCTCGTGCGCCTCGGGGCGCAGGGCGGGTTCGACAACTTCAACCTCGTGGTCTCGGGCCTGAAGGGCGACCTGGAGGGCGGGATCGCGCTGCTCTACGACACGCTCACCACCGAGTCGCTGGACGAGCCCTTCACCTCCTACGGGCTGCTCGCCGAGGCGCTGCGCGTCGCGCCCGACCTCGGCTCGGTGACCTACCGCCTGCGCGAGGCCGCGAAGTGGCACGACGGCGTCGCGATCACCACCGAGGACGTGGTCTGGTCGTTCGAGACCTTCAAGGCGAGCAGCCCGTTCTACGCCGCCTACTACCAGACCGTGGCCAAGGCCGAGGCCACGGGCCCGCGCGAGGTGACCTTCACCTTCTCCGAGACCGGCAACCGCGAGCTGCCGCAGGTGATCGGGCAGCTGCGCGTGCTGCCCAAGCACTGGTGGACGGGCAAGGATGCGCAGGGGCGCCCGCGCAACGTCACGGAGACGACGCTGGAGCCGCCGCTCGGCTCCGGCCCGTACAAGCTGGAAAAATTCGATCCCGGCCGCTCGGCGACCTACACCCGCGTCGCCGACTACTGGGGCAAGGACCTGCCCGTGAATGCGGGGCGCAACAACTTCGGCACTCAGCGCTACGAGTACTTTCGCGACGGGACGGTGCTCGTGGAGGCGCTGAAGGGCGACCTCTACGATTTCCGCGTCGAGAACATCGCCCGCAACTGGGCCACCGCCTACGACGACGTCCCCGCGGTGAAGGACGGGCGCCTGATCAAGGAGGCCTTCCCCGATCGCGGCAACGGCAACATGCAGGCGTTCATCTTCAACACGCGCAGGGACAAGTTCAAGGACCCGCGGGTGCGGCGCGCCTTCAACCTCGCGATGAACTTCGAGGAGATGAACCGCGCGTTGTTCTACGGCCTTTACAAGCGCATCGACTCGTACTTCTACGGCTCCGAGCTCGCCGCCTCCGGCCTTCCCGAGGGCGAGGAGAAGGCGCTGCTGGAGACGGTGAAGGACAAGGTGCCGCCCTCCGTCTTCACCGCGCCCTACAAGAATCCGGTGAGCGACACGCCCGAAGCCGTGCGCACGAACCTGCGCGAGGCGGTGCGCCTGCTGCGCGAGGCCGGCTACGAGCAGCGCGACGGCCGGATGGTGAACAAGGCCACGGGCGAGCCGCTCACCGTCGAGTTCCTCGAGTTCCAGAACACCTTCGAGCGGGTGATCCTGCCGTTCTCGGCGCAGCTGAAGCTCATCGGCATCGGCACCACCCTGCGGGTGATCGACCAGGCGCAGTATCAGAACAGGATGCGCAACTTCGAGTTCGACGTCACCACCGGCTCCTGGCCGGAATCGCTTTCCCCCGGCAACGAGCAGCGCGAGTACTGGGGCTCGGCCTCCGCCGACAAGCCGGGCTCGCGCAACCTCATCGGCATCAAGGATCCCGCGATCGACGCGCTGATCGAGACGGTGATCTTCGCCAAGGACCGACCGGGCGTCCTGACGGCGACCCACGCCCTCGACCGGGTGCTGCTCGCCCACGAGTTCGTCGTGCCGCAATGGGCCTCGAACGTCTCGCGGACGGTGCGCTGGAACCGCTTCGCGCACCCCGCCGTGCTGCCGCTCTACGGCTCGTCCGGCTTCCCGACGACCTGGTGGTACGACGCGGCGGCGGCCGCCAAGACCGGGGCGCCGCGTTGAGCGGCGTCTCCCGCCGCACCCTGGTCCTCGGCGCGGGCGCGCTGACGGCCGGCGTAGCCCTTCCCCGCGCGGCGGCCGCGGAGACCCAAGCTTCGCACGGTCTGTCGAGCTTCGGCGAGCTGAAATACCCCAAGGACTTCCAGCGCTTCGACTACGTGAACCCGATGGCGCCCAAGGGCGGCCGCTTCTCGTCGCAGCTGAGCCAGACCTTCGGGAACCAGGCGCCCGACACCTTCAACACCCTGAACGCCTACGTGCTGCAGGGGGAGGGGGCCGCCGGCATGAACCTCACCTTCGATAGCCTGATGGTGCGGGCGCTGGACGAGCCGGACGCGCTCTACGGCCTCGTGGCGCGCGCGGTGACGGTGTCCGAGGACGGGCTGGCCTACACCTTCGCCCTGCGCCCGCAGGCGCGGTTCCACGACGGCTCCAAGCTGACGGCGAAGGACGTCGCCTTCAGCCTCACGCTGCTGCGCGAGAAGGGCCACCCGGAAATCTCGGAGGTGATCCGGGACATGACGGATGCGCGGGCGCTCGACGACGAGACCGTCGTCGTCAGCTTCGCCCCCGGCCGCGCCCGCGACCTGCCGCTCGCCGTGGCGCAGCTGCCGATCTTCTCGGCGGCCTACTACGCCAAGCGCGACTTCGCGGCCTCCAGCCTCGAGCCGCC
The DNA here is from genome assembly GCF_022829705.1 of Methylobacterium sp. E-025. Lineage (NCBI taxonomy): Bacteria > Pseudomonadati > Pseudomonadota > Alphaproteobacteria > Hyphomicrobiales > Methylobacteriaceae > Methylobacterium > Methylobacterium sp. E-025. Next base: position 50,261 of record NZ_JAKSYR010000171.1, on the reverse strand, counting down.
GCTCGGCTCGGGGCCGTACCAGGTCGGCCGCGTCGACGTCGGCCGCGCGATCGAGTTCGAGCGGGTGCGCGACTACTGGGCCGCGGACCTTCCGGTGATGGTCGGGCAGAACAACTTCGATGCGATCCGGTACGAGTATTTCCGCGATCGCAACGTCGCCTTCGAGGCGTTCAAGGGCGGCGCCTTCACCTTCCGCGAGGAGTTCACCGCGCGGGTCTGGGCCACCGGCTACGACTTCCCGGCGGCGACAGAGGGCCGCGTGGTGCGCACCACCGTGCCGGATGCCCGTCCCTCCGGGACGCAGGGCTGGTGGATCAACACCCGCCGGCCCCAGTTCCGCGATCCGCGGGTGCGCGAGGCGATCGGCCTGTGCTTCGACTTCGAGTGGACGAACAAGAACATCATGTTCGGCGCCTACACGCGCACGGCCTCGTTCTTCGAGAACTCCGTCCTGAAGGCGACCGGCACGCCGTCCCCGGACGAGCTGGCGCTGCTCGAGCCCCTGCGCAAGGACCTGCCGGCGGAGGTGTTCGGCGAGCCTTGGACGCCGCCGATCTCGGACGGGTCGGGGCAGGACCGCACGCTGCTGCGGCGGGCCGACGCGCTGCTGCGCGAGGCCGGCTGCACCCGCGACGGCGGCCTGCTCACGCTGCCCGGCGGCAAGCCGTTCGAGATCGAGTTCCTCGATTCGAGCCCGGCGCTGGAGCCGCATACCCATCCCTTCATCCGCAACCTCGGCCTGCTCGGGATCAAGGCGACGATCCGCACGGTCGACGCCTCGCAATACCAGTCGCGTCTCAAGGACTTCGACTTCGACATGACCTCGCGGCGCTACGCCAGCGGCGTCACGCCCGGGGCGGAGCTGCGCGAGACCTACGGTTCGCGCTCGGCCGCCACGGCGGGCTCCAACAACCTGTCGGGCATCGCGAACCCGGCGATCGACGCGCTGCTCACCGCCATCGCCGACGCGAAATCCCGCGACGCCTTGAACGCCGCGTGCCGGGCGCTGGACCGGGTGCTGCGCGCCGGGCGCTACTGGGTGCCGATGTGGTATGCCGGCACGCACAAGCTCGCGCTCTGGGACGTCTACGGCCATCCGGCGGAGGGCCCGAAATACGATCTCGGCGCCCCGGCCGTGTGGTGGTTCGACGCCGACAAGGCCAAGCGGATCGGCCGGAACTGACGCGCGGCGCCGGACCGCCGAGCCCCGGCCCTCGGGGCGTCGGCGACACAGGAGACACCTTCGTTGCTCGGCTACATCCTGCGCCGCATCGGCCTGATGATCCCGACCCTGTTCGGGATCATGCTGATCACCTTCACCATCGTGCAGTTCGCCCCGGGCGGGCCGGTGGAGCGGGTGCTCGCGCAGATGCAGGGGCAGGGCGACGGCACGCTTTCGCGCGTCACCGGCGGCACCGGCGACCTCGGCGGCGCGAGCCGGCCGGCCTCGGGCGGCGAGGCGAGCTCGCGCTACCGCGGGGCGCAGGGGCTGAGCCCCGACTTCATCGCAAAGCTCGAGAAGCAGTTCGGCTTCGACAAGCCGGCGCCCGAGCGCTTCGCCAAGATGCTGTGGGACTACGTCCGCTTCGATTTCGGCCGCAGCTACTTTCGCGACGTCACGGTCATCGAGCTGATCAAGGAGCGGCTGCCGGTCTCGATCTCGCTCGGCCTGTGGATGACGCTCCTGTCCTACGCGATCTCGATCCCGCTCGGCATCCGCAAGGCGGTCTCCGACGGGGCCCGCTTCGACCGCTGGACCTCGTTCGTCGTCATCGTCGGCTACTCCGTGCCGGGCTTCATGTTCGGGCTGATGCTGATCATCCTGTTCTCCGGCGGCTCGTTCTTCCAGTGGTTCCCCCTGCGCGGGCTGACCAGCGAGGGCTGGGAGACGTTCTCGACCTGGCAGAAGATCGGCGACTACGCCTGGCACATGGTGCTGCCGCTGACCGCCCTGGTGATCGGCGCCTTCGCGACCTCGACGCTGCTGACCAAGAACTCGTTCCTCGACGAGATCCGCAAGCAGTACGTGCTCACCGCGCGGATGAAGGGCCTGTCGGAGCGACGGGTGCTCTACGGCCACGTCTTCCGCAACGCGATGCTGATCGTCATCGCGGGCTTTCCCGGCGCGTTCATCTCGGCCTTCTTCACCGGCTCGCTGCTGATCGAGACGATCTTCTCGCTCGACGGCCTCGGCGAGCTCTCGTTCCGGGCGATCGTCGGGCGCGATTATCCGGTGGTGTTCGCCACCCTGTACATCTTCTCGCTGCTCGGGCTGGCGGTGAACCTGCTCTCCGACCTGATCTACGTCTGGATCGACCCGCGCATCGACTTTTCCGCCCGCGCCACCTGAGCGGCAACGATCAGGTCAGCGGCGACCAGGCCTCGGGGAGGCCGATGCTGGAGACGGCCTCGACGATGTGGTCGGGGCCGCCCTTCGGCGGCCAGTGCCCCGAGCCCTGCGCCGCGCGGCGCAGGGACGCCCGCTCCCCAAGGCTCGGGAAGCCCCAGATGTGGGTGATCCGCGGCGCGCCGTCGAGCGCGTACAGGTTAATCACGAGGTGGTCGGTGTAGGGCTTGGCCGGCGGCACGGCCGCCTCCCAGGCGTCGAGCGTCGGCGGCAGGCCGCCCGGCTTCAGGCGGTAGGTGCGGAACTCGTAGACGCCGCCGCGGGCGCCGGTGCGCACGGGCGGCAGGAACGGGAAGGCGGCGTAGCTGTCCATCTCCAGGGCGGTCGCGACACCGCCGGCGTTGAACGGGCTCGCGCTCATGAGAGCGCGACGGCGCTCGGCGCTCATGGCCTCCGGCGCCTCGAAGCCGCGCAGGACCAGGAGCCGGCCGAGCATCCCGATCTCGGTGCGCCAGCTCCCGAGCACGCTGCCGCCGGCCTCGGGCGCGCCGACCCAGGCTGCCGCCCCCTCGGAGGCGCGATCGAGCGCGTTCAGGGGGCATGAGAGCGCGGCGAGTTCGTAGAGCATGCCCATCGGCCTCCGGCTGATCAGCCGGGGATATGGGGCCGCGCGCCGTGCGGGCCCAGCACCCGCCCGACCGTCGCGCGCAGCGCGTGGCGGCTGCGATACCCCACCGCCGCCGCGACGTGCCCGGCCGGGCGTCCGTCGGCGGCGAGGGCCAGCGCGCGGATCACCCGCGCCCGCGCGCGCCAATCGCCGAAGCTGAGACCGGTCTCCTGGCGGAACCCGCGGGTCAGCGTGCGCCGGCTCGCGCCCGCGCGCGTCGCCCAGGCATCGAGGTCGTCAACCGAGCCCGGATCCTCGATCAGCCCGAGGCAGACCCGGCGCAGGCGCGCGTCGCGCGGCAGCGGAAGCGCCAGCGGCGTCTCCGGGGCCCGGCCGATCTCGTCGAGCACCAGGGCGGCGAGATGCCCGCCGCGGCCGGCCTCGTCGTAGAGCACCGGCTCCTCGGCGAGCGCCGCCAGCGCCGCGACTAGGAGCGGCGACACCGCGATCACCCGGCAGCGATCGAGAACGGCGAAGGCGCGCGGATCGAGATAGGCCGAGCACATCGCCACCGCCCCGTGCATCGCGACCGCATGCGGCAGCCGCGGCGGGATCAGCAGCGCGTGCCCCTCGGGCACGACCCAGGTGCCGTCGTCGGCCGAGGCCATCATCAACCCGGCGGTGGCGTAGAGCAGCTGTGCGCGCGGGTGGAAGTGCCGGTCGGTCCGACTCGCGGCGGCGAAGGCCTTGGGCATCACCGCGACCGACCGGGGCACGTCCTGGTAGTCGGCGGCATCGGTCGAGCGCGGCGGCATCGCGCATCCTCGCAAAGGGTCGCTTTCCGTCCGCGCATGCACGGGCGCGTCGAAGAATGGCCCGGCAGCGTACATTTGCGGCCCGACACCGTCCATCGGGTCAGGGTATGAGGCGGCGGTCCCGAAGGATACGCCGCGATGAGCCCGGACGATCTCTCCAGCCGCACCCTGCGCTTCGTCAACGTGGCGCACGCCCTCGACCACTTCGTGCTGCTGATCTACCCGACCGCGGTGATCGCCATCGCGAGCCAGACCGGCCTCGGCTACGGCGAGCTGATCGGGCTCGCAACCGGCGCCTTCGTCGCCTTCGGGCTGTGCTCGCTGCCGATGGGCTCGCTCGCCGACCGTTTCGGGCGGCGCAACATGCTCGCTGTGTTCTTCTTCGGCTACGGGCTGTCCTGCCTCGGGGTCGCCAGCGCCGCGACGCCGACCGCGTTCGCGATCTGGCTGTGCGTGCTCGGCCTCGCCTCGGCGATCTACCACCCGGTCGGCTCGACCATGCTGGTCACCCACGCGCGGCGCCTCGGGCACGACCTCGGCATCAACGGGGTCTGGGGCAATTTCGGCGCCGCCAGCGCCTCGGGCGCGACGGCGCTGCTCGCCACGACGCTCGGCTGGCAGGCCGCCTTCGTGGTGCCCGGCCTCGTGTGCCTCGCCTGCGGCACCGCCTTCGTCGCGATGGTGCCGGGGGACGGGGACGGCGAGGCGCGCAAGGCCGGCGGGGCGGCAATCATCCCGGTGACGCGGCCGATGGCGCTTCTGGCGATGTTCGGCGTGGCGATCTTCGCCGGCGGCATCACCTTCAACGTCACCACGATCTCGCTGCCGAAGGTGATCGACGAGGGCGTCGGGCAGGCCCTGTCGCTGACCCTGATCGGCTCGATCGCCACCGTGGTCTTCGTCTTCGGCGCGCTGACCCAGCTGCTGATGGGCCGCCTCGTCGACCGCTTCGGCCTGCCGAGCCTGTTCCTCGGCCTGTCGGTGCTGCAGCCGCTCGGCCTCGGCCTCGCGGCGGCGTCCTCCGGCCCCCTGTTGCTGCTCGGGCTGGTGCTGGCGATCGCCGCGATCTACGGGCAGGTCGTCATCAACGACGCGATGATCGCGCGCTACGTCCCGGCGCACCAGCGCGCGAAGGCCTACAGCCTGCGCTACTTCGTGGGCTTCACCGCGAGCGGCTTCGTGGTGCCCCTGATCGCCCTGCTGCACGACCGTGGCGGCTTCGGCCTCGTGCTCGGGACGGCGGCGGCCTTCGGCGGCCTGATCTGGGTCGCCGCCTTCGGGTTCTACCGGCTGGTGCGGAGCGACGCGCAGCCCGTTCTCGCCGCCGCCGCGTAGCGGCTGCGGGCGCCGTCGAAACCTGTTACGCCGAACCTCGTGCCAGCCCTCTCCCTCGTCATCCGCCCCGAGAACCCCGACGATGGCGACGCCATCGAGCGTCTGCACGCCCGCGCCTTCGGGCCCGGGCGCTACGCGCGCACCGCGTTCCGGCTGCGCGAGGGCTCGGCGCACCGGGCCGACCTCAGCGTCACGGCCTCGGTCGGCAGCTTCCTCGTCGGCTCGGTGCGGATGGCGCCGGTGACGGCCGGCGGCGCCGGCTTCCTCGCGCTGGGGCCGCTCGCCGTCGATCCGAGCTTCTCCGGGCGCGGCGTCGGCACGGCGCTGATGCGGGCGAGCCTCGCCGCGGCGACGGCGGCCGGCGAGGGCCTGGTGATCCTGGTCGGCGACGCGCCGTTCTATGCCCGGTTCGGGTTCTCGCCGGTGCCGGCCGAGCATCTGGTCCTGCCCGGCCCGGTCGACCCGGCCCGCTTCCTCGCCCTCGAGCTGAAGCCGGGCTTCCTCGCCACGGCCCGCGGGGCGGTCGCGGCGATCCGCACCGGCTGAAGCCTCGCTTAGAGCCGCGCGATGTAGGCGGCGAGGTCGGCGATCTCGTCGTCCTTCAGCGTCTGTGCGACCTCGTTCATCGCCGGGTCGTAGCCGGGCCGGGCGTTCGAGCGATACGCCGTGAGCGCCGCCTTGAGGTAGTCCTCACGCTGGCCGCGGATGCGCGGGAGCGCGTCGCGCCCCGTCAGCTCGGCCCCGTGGCAGGACTTGCACTGGTGCTTGGACACCAGCGCCTGCGCCCGCGCGAGGAGTGCCGGATCGGGCGGGCCGCCGGCAGGGACCGGTGCGGGCAGGGCGCCCACCGCGTCGGCGAAGCCGCGCAGGTCGTCGTCGGACAAAGCCGACGCCATGTCGTTCATCGGCGGCGCCTCACGCTGCCGCTCCCGGAACTGGAACAACTGCGTGACGACGTAGTCGGGCATCTGCCCGCCGAGCGAGGGCACGCCCTCGGTCCCGGAGGTGCCGCGCTCGCCGTGGCAGGCGAGGCAGGGCACCAGCCGCTCCCCCAGCGGGGCGGACGTCGCCGTCCCGAGGAGGAGCGTCGCGAGGAGGAGGGCCGGGGCGATCGCGCGGCTCATTGCGCGGCGCTGATCCGGTAGATCGCGCCGTTGTAGTCGTCCGAGACCAGGAGCGCCCCGTCGTCGGCCACCAGCACGTCGACGGGGCGGCCGACATACTTGTTGTCCTGCAGGAAGCCGGAGAGGAACGGCGCCACCGAGGCAACCTTGCCGTCGGAACCGAGGCGGGCCACCACCACGTCGCCGCCGAGCTTGCGCGTTCGGTTCCACGAGCCGTGCCGGGCGATGAACATTGCGTTCCTGTAGTCCGCCGGGAACATGGCGCCGGTGTAGAAGCGCAGGCCGAGCGAGGCGGTGTGGGGGCCCAGCAGCGCCGCCGGCGCCGTGAACTCGGCGCAGGAATGGCCCCAGCCGTATTCCGGATCGGTGAAGGTGCCCTGGTGGCAGTACGGGAAGCCGAAATGCTGCTTGCCCGGCTCGGTCAGCACGTTGAGCTCGTCGTTCGGGATGTCCTCCGACACCCAGTCGCGGCCGTTGTCGGTGAACCACAGCTGCTTCGTGATCGGGTTCCAGTCGAAGCCGACGGTGTTGCGCACCCCGCGGGCGATCACCTCGACATTCTTGCCGTCGAGGTCCATCCGCCGGATCTGGGCGTGGGTGTCGGGGGGCATCGTGATGTTGCCGGGCGATCCGACCGGGACGTAGAGCTTGTCATCGGGGCCGATGGCGATGAACTTCCAGCCGTGCGCCTCGTCCTTGGGCAGGTCGTCGTAGACCAGCACCGGCTTCGGCACCTCGTCGAGATGCGCCTCGATGCCGTCGTAGCGCCAGATCTTCGAGAGCTCGGCCACGAACAGAGATCCGTCGTGGAACGCGAGCCCGTTCGGCCGGTGCAGGCCGGTGGCGATGGTCTTGACCTCGCGCTTGCCGTCAGGCCCGACCTTCGCCGGGATCGCGTAGACCTTGCCGACCGCGCGGGTGCCGACGAACAGAGTCCCGTCCGGGCTCTGGCGCATCGAGCGGGCGTTGGCGAGCCCGCTGGCATAGACCTCGATCTTGAAGCCGTCGGGCACCGTCAGCTTGTCGAGCGGGAGCTTACCCAGCGGCGTCGCGAGCGGCGGCCCGGAGATCGGTGCGAGCTTGGCGGCGTCCCCGCCCTCGGGGCGCCCGTAGAGGGCGGAGCCCTTGTCGACGGCAGGGGCCGCGGGGGCGGCGGCAGCCGGGGCGGGGCTCGCCGGCTGCTGCGCCAGGGCGCCTTGCGCGGCGAGGCAGGTCGTCAACGCCAGCGCGGCGAGGCTTCGGCTCAGGACGGGTGTCACGCGGCGTCTCCCGGGCTCGGCGGGATCTCGGCGCGTTGCGCCGGCCCCCGCTCGTCATCGGATCCGTTATTCACGCTCCGACCGGCGAAGGCGAGCGCCCCGGGAAACAGGTTCCCCGCACCGTCACCACCGGTTGCATCCCGGCGCCGCTGCGGCGTGTCGAGCGGGCGCGGATGTCTCACCGAACCGGTTCGCGGGCCGGCGGCCCGCCCGGCGCAACCTTGCCTTTTGGCACCCGATCCCCGAGAAACCGGCTGATCCGGAAGCGTGAGCGCGGCCTCGGCGGGCGTCTCGCGGAACCGGCTCGTTCGAACCGCGTCGAGGAACCCGTCTCCATGCTCGATTACGCGCAGGCCCGACGCCTGATGGTCGACTGCCAGCTCCGGACCTTCGACGTGAACGACATCGCGGTGCTGGACGCGTTCGACGCGGTGCCGCGCGAGAACTTCGTGCCGCCGGGGGCGGAGCCCTTCGCCTACATCGACCAGAACCTGAAGCTCGGCGGCAGCGACGGCGACCTGCGCTACATGCCGGCCTCGATGCTGCTCGCGCGGATGATCCAGGCGCTGCGCATCGGCGGCGGCGTCCGGGCGCTCGATGTCGGCACCGGATACGGCTACGCCGCCGCCGTGATGGCGCGCCTCGGCGGCCGGGTCACCGCCCTCGAATCGGACCCCGCCCTGGCGGAGGCGGCGCGCGAGCGCCTCGACGGGACGCAGGTCGAGGTGGTGGAGGGGCCCCTCGCCGCCGGCTTGCCGAAGGCCGGCCCGTACGACGCGATCCTGATCAACGGCCGCGTCGAGGTGCGCCCGCAGGCGCTGCTCGACCAGCTGAAGGACGAGGGCCGCCTCGTCTGCGTCCTCGGTCGCGACAAGTCCGCCAAGGCGACCCTGTTCGTCCGCGCCGGCGACGCCTTCGGCGCACGCCCGCTGTTCGACGCGGCGCTTCCGGGCCTGGCGGCGTTCCGCGAAGAGGCCGGCTTCGCGTTCTGAGCGGTCGGCGCGCTCTCGGCATCGCGCTCCGATCGCGCGGGGGGGGGTGTCGCTTTTATGCGCCACGTCCCGACGATTCGAGGGATGGGCCGTCCTCGCCCTGGGCCACGTCTTCGTGAATGGGTTAAGGTCTGCCCCGGGGCGGGCGTGACCGGGCCGGCGCTCATGCGCCGTGGCCGTCGCAAGACGGGCAAGATGGTCTTCGAGAAACCGCAAGGGCTGATCGACGTGACACAACGCAAACCTGCGACGCGCCCCGCGCTTCGGCTGGCCGGCCTCGCCGTCGCCGCCGGGCTGACGGCCGGTCCGGCAGCGTCCGAGACGCTGGAATCGGCGCTCGCCAAGGCCTACGGCGGCAACCCGCAGCTCAACTCCAGCCGCGCCGGCGTCCGCGCGACCGACGAGGGCGTCGCGATCGCGAAGTCCGGCTATCGCCCGACCGCCAGCATCAGCGCCGACATCGGCTCCCAGTACCTCGAAGGCCGCGTCTCCGGAGCGCAGCTCGCGCAGACGACGACGCCGGGCGGTGCGGGCCTCACCGTCAACCAGACATTGTTCAACGGGTTCCAGACCGACAACAACACCCGCCGCGCCGAGTCGAACGTCTACAGCCAGCGCGAAAGCCTGCGCTCCACCGAGATGTCGGTGCTGTACGGCGGCGTGCAGTCCTACATGAACGTGCTCAGCAACACCGCGACGCTGGAGCTGAACCGCAACAACGTCGAGGTGCTGGAGGAGCAGCTCCGCCAGACCCGCGACCGCTTCAACGTCGGCGAGGTCACCCGCACCGACGTCGCCCAGGCCGAGGCGCGCCTCGCCGGCGCCCGCTCGCAGGTCAGCGTCGCGGAATCGGCCCTGCGCACCAGCATCGGCACCTATCGCCAGAACATCGGCGTCGAGCCGCGCCAGCTCGCCCCGGGCCGCCCGCTCGACCGCTACGTGCCGGCCAACCTCGATTCGGCCATCGCGATCGGCCTGCAGGAGCATCCGCAGATCCTCTCGGCGCTGCACGCGGTCGACGCGGCCGAGGCGCAGGTCAAGGTGCTCGAGGCCGCGCTGTATCCGACCGTCGGCCTGCAGGGCAGCGTGCAGCAGCGCTACGACCAGACCTTCCCCGGCGACAACTTCTTGTCGGCGTCGATCGTCGGGCGGGTGACGATCCCGCTGTACCAGGGCGGCCAGGAATACGCGCAGATCCGCCAGCAGAAGGAAGTCGTCGGCCAGACCCGCATCCAGGCCGACCTCGTCCGCGATCAGGTCCGCGCGCAGGTGGTCGACTTCTGGGGCCGGCTCGAGGCCGCCAAGGCACAGGTGATCGCCGCCCAGGCCCAGGTCCAGGCCAACGAGGTCGCGTTGAACGGCGTCCGCGAGGAAGCCCGCGTCGGTCAGCGCACGACCCTCGACGTGCTCAACGCGCAGCAGGAACTGCTCAACGCCCGCGTGAACCTGATCACCGCCCAGCGCGACCGGGTGATCTTCTCCTACGGCGTGGTCCAGGCGATCGGCCGTCTGACGGTGCGCTACACCGCGGTGCCGGTGGCGGTCTACAGCGCCAAGGTCCACTACGACCAGGTCAAGGATCTCTGGTACGGCGTCCGCTCGCCGGACGGCCGCTGAGGCGGCGTGATTCGCGCCCGCGACCCGAGGGTTCGGGCGGGCGCGGGCAAGCGGAATACGGGCAGGCGAAATAACGGCGCCCGGCGGGTGATTTCCCGAGGACTGTGCTCCGGCTGCGCTTGTCGCGTGCGCGCGGCGTGGAATACTCCATTCGACAGCCGTCTTTCGTCCCTCCCACCTTCTCGAGCGCCGTCCGGATGAGTGCAGCGAGCCCCAAGATCCAGGACAAGGCGGCGGAGAAGGCGCACGAGCCCTCCATGGAGGAGATCCTGGCGTCGATCCGCCGGATCATCGCCGACGATCAGGCGGTGAAGCCGCCCGAGCCGGCCGCGGTTCGCCCCCCCTCGCACGAGAACGACGACGTGCTCGACCTTGCCGAGATGGAAGAACCCGCGCCGCCGCCGCGCCCGGCCGCCAAGCCGGTGCCGCTGGAGCTCGAAACGCTCGATTTCGACGCGATGGAGCCGGAGCCCGAGCCCGAGCCGGCCCCCGCGCCGCGGGCCGCCGCGCCGGAGCCGGCGCGCAGGCCCGACCCCGCGCCGGAGCCCGGGCTGATCTCGTCCGCGGCCGGCGCCAGCGTCAACCAGGCCTTCAACCTGCTCGCCAACACGGTGTCGAGCCAGAACGCGCGCAGCCTGGAAGACCTCGTCCAGGACATGCTGAAGCCGATGCTCAAGGCCTGGCTCGACGACAACCTGCCGGTGATGGTCGAGCGGCTGGTGCGCGTCGAGATCGAGCGGGTCGCCCGCGGCCGCTGAGGTCGCGCGTGTCGCCGCCCGTGTTGACGGGAGGCCCGTGACGGGTTGAAAGCGGGCTCGAAATTCTCGAGACGGACCCGCGATCGCCCGCCCATGATGGACAAGACCTTCGACCCGGCCGGCGCCGAGGCGCGCGCCAGCGCCGCGTGGACGAGCGCCGACGCGTTCCGCGCCGGGCGGCCCGACCGGGCCGGTGCCGAGCCGTACTGCATCGTCATCCCGCCGCCCAACGTGACGGGCTCGCTGCATATCGGCCACGCCCTCAACAACACGCTGCAGGACATCCTCGCCCGCTTCGAGCGGATGCGCGGTCGCGACGTGCTGTGGCAGCCGGGCATGGACCATGCCGGCATCGCCACGCAGATGGTGGTCGAGCGCCGCATGATGGAGGCGCAGGAGCCGGGCCGCCGCGAGATCGGCCGCGCGGCCTTCCTCGACAAGGTGTGGGCCTGGAAGGCGGAATCGGGCGGCGCGATCGTCTCGCAGCTGAAGCGGCTCGGCGCCTCCTGCGACTGGTCGCGCGAGCGCTTCACCATGGGCGAGCGCGGCGCGCCCGACGAGCAGATGGTCCGCGCGGTCACGAAGGTGTTCGTCGACCTGCACGCGCAGGGGCTGATCTACCGCGACAAGCGCCTCGTGAACTGGGACCCGAAGTTCCAGACCGCGATCTCGGACCTCGAGGTCCAGCAGGTCGAGGTGAAGGGCCACCTCTGGCACTTCGACTATCCGGTGGTGGACGCGGCCGGCATCGAGACGGGCGACATCATCACGGTCGCCACGACGCGCCCCGAGACCATGCTCGGCGACACCGCCGTCGCCGTCCACCCCGAGGACGAGCGCTACGCCGCGCTCGTCGGCAAGCACGTGCGCCTGCCGCTGGTCGGGCGCCTGATCCCGATCGTCCCCGACGAATATTCCGATCCCGAGAAGGGCACCGGGGCGGTCAAGATCACGCCCGCGCACGACTTCAACGATTTCGAGGTCGGCCGTCGCCACGGCTGCCGCCCGATCAACATCCTGGACAGCGAGGCGCGGATCGCCCTCGACGGCAACGCCGACTTCCTGGCCGACGCGAACCCGGATGCGGAGGCGCTGGCCCTCCACGGCCTCGACCGGTTCGCAGCCCGCAAGGCCGTCGTCGCGCTGATGGAGGCGGCGGGACGCCTGCGCGAGATCGAAGCCAACACCCACGCCGTCCCGCACGGCGACCGCTCGGGCGTGGTGATCGAGCCCTACCTCACCGACCAGTGGTACGTGAACGTGAAGCCGCTGGCCGAGCGCGCGCTCCAGGCGGTGCGCGACGGGCGCACGCGCTTCGTGCCGGAGAATTCCGAGAAGACCTTCTTCCAGTGGCTCGAGAACATCGAGCCGTGGTGCATCTCGCGCCAGCTCTGGTGGGGTCACCAGATCCCGGTCTGGTACGACGCGGAGGGTGGCATCTACGTCGCCGGCAGCGAGGCGGAAGCCGAGGCGCAGGCCGCGGCCAAGCAGGGCTCGCCGGTCGCGTTGCGCCGCGACGAGGACGTCCTCGACACCTGGTTCTCCTCCGCCCTGTGGCCGTTCTCGACGCTGGGCTGGCCGGAGAAGACCGCCGAGCTCGCGCGCTACTACCCGACCAACACGCTGGTGACCGGCAAGGACATCCTGTTCTTCTGGGTCGCCCGCATGATGATGCTCGGCCTGCACGTCACCGACGAGGTCCCGTTCGACACGGTCTACCTGCATACGCTGGTGCGCGACGCCTCCGGCGCAAAGATGTCGAAGTCGAAGGGCAACGTCGTCGATCCGCTCGGGCTGATTGACCAGTACGGCGCCGACGCGCTGCGCTTCACCCTGACGGCGCTCGCCGCGCAGGGGCGCGACATCAAGCTCAGCCCGGCCCGCGTGGAAGGGTATCGCAACTTCGCGACGAAGCTTTGGAACGCCGCGCGCTTCGCCGAGATGAACGGCTGCGCCCTCGAACCCGCCTTCGATCCGAAGGCGGTGCGGGAGCCGCTGAACCGCTGGGCGCTCGGGGAGGCCGCGCGTGCCGTCGCCGAGGTCACCGCCGCTCTGGAGGCCTACCGCTTCAACGACGCGGCGGCCGCCGCCTACCGCTTCGTCTGGAACATCTTCTGCGACTGGACGATCGAGCTGGCCAAGCCCGTGCTCCAGGGCGAGGGCGTCGACCCGGCGCTGAAGGGCGAGACGCAAGCGACCATCGCCTTCCTGATCGACCAGATCGCGAAGCTGCTGCATCCGTTCATGCCGTTCCTCACCGAGGAGCTGTGGGCGATTAAGGGCGCGGCGCTGCCCGATCGCGGCCTGCTCACGCTCCAGCCCTGGCCCGACCTGTCGGGGCTGGCGAATGCCGAGGCCGAGGCCGAGATCGGCTTCGTGGTCGACCTCGTCTCCGAGGTGCGCTCGGCCCGCTCCGAGACCGGGGTGCCGGCCGGCGCGCAGGTTCCGCTGGTGATCGTCGGGGCCGATGCGGCGGTGCGGGCGCGGATCGGCGCCTGGCACGACACGCTGGTGCGCCTCGCCCGCCTCTCCGAGATCGGGTTCGCCGACGCCGCGCCGAAGAACGCGGTGCAACTGCTGGTCCGCGGCAGCGTCGCGGCCCTGCCGCTGGAGGGCATCGTCGACCTCGGCGCCGAGGTGGCGCGCCTGAAGAAGGAGGCCGCCAAGGCCGAGGGCGAGATCAGGAAGCTCGACGGCAAGCTCGGGAACGCCGACTTCGTGGCGCGCGCCCCCGAGGAGGTGATCGAGGAGAGCCGCGAGCGGCGCGAGGCCGAGGCCGAGCGGCTGGCCAAGCTTCAGGAGGCGCTGGCGCGGTTGAGCGACCCGGCGTCCTGAGCCTTGCGCCGGCTGGCGAAGGCGCTGGCCGGCATCGTCGGAGCGCTCGTCCTTGCCGTGATCCTCACGGCGCGGCCGGGCGACCCGGCCCTCTATCCGCCCGCGGAGGCGGCGCCGCAGGTGATCCACGTGGTCAGCCACGGCTGGCACAGCGGGATCGCGCTTCCAGTCGCGACGCTGACGGGGCCGGGGGCGGGGCCGGCGCTCCGCGACATCGCCGTGCGGTTCCGCGCCTACCCGACGCTCGAGTTCGGCTGGGGCGAGGCCCGGTTCTACGCGGCGACGCCGACGCTGGCGGAGTTCGACTGGCGGCTGGCGCTCGGCGCCCTGTTCACGCCCGGCGGCAGCGACGGCGTGATCCAGGTGGTCGGCCTCGACGCGAACCCACGCGCGAGCTTTCCGCACGCCGACATCCTGGCGATCCCGGTCTCGGCCGCCGGGCTGGAAAAGCTCCTCGCGCGGCTGGAAGCCGGCTTCGCGCTCGCCGGCGGCCATCCGGTCGACGTCGGCCCCGGCCTCTATGGGCCGAGCCTGTTCTACCGGGGCGCAGGCCGGTTCTCCTGGACCAACGTGTGCAACCACTGGACCGCCGGCCTCGTCAACGCGGCCGGCCTGCCCGTCGCGCCGGTGCTCGCGACGATGCCGCGCGGGCTCATCCTCGATCTCAAATGGCGCTCCGGCGCGACGGCGGTCCCGTGACGCTCGCGCCACGCTGCGCGCGCCGTCGTCGGCCCGGCGGCGTCCGGCCAACCTGTCGAAACGGTAATGCGCCCGTCACGGGCGGGTGAGGCGCCGGGCCTTAGGACAGGGTCATCGCCCGCCGAGCCGGCGGCGCCGAAGATGTCCCCGGAGACTTGTCGCATGTCCGTTCCGCAGACCCGCACCACCGCCCGCACCAGCCGCCGGGCCCTGGCCTCGGTCGCCGCCGCCGCCCTCATCGCGGGCGGCGCCCTCGGCAGCGGCTATCTGCCGGCCGCTACGCCGGCCCTCGCCCAGGCGCTGCCGCAATCCCCGATCGCCGCGCCGGAGCACCCGCCGGGCTCGTTCGCCAACATCGTCGACAAGGTGAAGCCGGGCGTCGTCTCGGTGAAGGTGAAGCTCGATGACTCCGCTTCCAGCGACGACGAGGACGGCCCGAGCGGCCAGCAGGGCCAGAACCTGCAGAACGTGCCGCCGCAGCTGCGCGAGTTCTTCAAGCGCTTCGGCCAGAATGGCCCGAACAGTGGACCGCCCGGCATGCAGCCGCAGCACCAGGGCCCGCGCGGCGCCGTCGGCTCCGGCTTCATCATCTCCGCCGACGGCTACGTCGTGACCAACAACCACGTCGTCGACCACGCCAAGACCGTGCAGGTGACGCTCGACGACGGCCGGACGCTGGACGCCAAGGTGATCGGCAAGGATTCCAAGACCGACATCGCGCTCCTGAAGATCAAGGATTCCGGCAGCTACCCCTACGTCCAGTTCGGCAAGGCGGCCCCGCGGGTCGGCGACTGGGTGGTGGCGATCGGCAACCCGTTCGGCCTCGGCGGCACGGTGACCGCCGGCATCGTCTCGGCCCGCGGCCGCGACATCGGCGCCGGCCCGTACGACGACTTCCTGCAGATCGACGCGCCGATCAACAAGGGCAATTCCGGCGGCCCGACCTTCAACGTCAACGGCGAGGTCGTGGGCGTGAACACCGCCATCGCCTCGCCGTCGGGCGGCAGCGTCGGCCTCGCCTTCGCCATCCCCGCCGAGACCGTGCAGGCGGTGGTCGATCAGCTCAAGACCGACGGCAAGGTCGCCCGCGGCTATCTCGGCGTGCAGGTCCAGCCGGTGACGCAGGACATCGCCGAGGGGCTCGGCATGGCCAAGCCGAAGGGCGCCCTGATCGATCACGCCGAGGACGGCACACCGGCGGCCAAGGCCGGCCTCAAGTCCGGCGACGTGATCGAGTCGGTCAACGGCAACCCGATCAACGACGCCAAGGAGCTGTCCCGCAAGATCGCGGGGCTGAAGCCCGGCGCCAAGGTTGAGATCGCCTATCTCCGCGGCGGCAAGTCCGACAACGCGACGATCACGCTGGGCGCGCTCCCGACCGACGGGTCGAAGGTGGCCTCCTCGGACACCGGCATGGCCGGCGGCCAGCCGCGGCTCGGGCTGAGCCTGGCGCCGGCGGCGGAGGTCGGCCTGTCCGATAGCGGCGTCGCGGTGGTCCAGGTCGATCCGGACGGTCCGGCCGCCGCCAAGGGCATCGAGCAGGGCGACGTCATCCTCGACGTGGCCGGCAAGAGCGTGACCCGCCCCTCGGAGGTCGCCGAGCAGATCCGCACGGCCGAATCCAGCGGGCGCAAGGCGGTGCTGATGCGGGTGAAGAGCAGCAAGGGCGTGACCCGCTTCGTCGCGATCTCGCTGACCAAGAACGACGGCTGATCCGACACGCGCGCCGGGGCCTCGCCCCCGGCGATCCCGATCGACCCACGCACGGCATCGGCAGGACGCGGACGCGTTTGGCCGGTGCCGTCTCGTCGTGACCGCTCGCTCGCGCCGATGGAACGGATCTTGAACCGGATCGGCCGGGGCCTGCTTCGGAATCCGTTTCCGGGCGCGCTATAGTCGGCTCCGCGAACTCCACGGGATCCGCGACCGGATGGCGAGCGTCGACCTAAACTCCGATCTCGGCGAGGGCTTCGGCGCCTATGCCTGCGGCGACGACGCGGCGATGCTCGCCATCGTCACCTCGGCCAACGTCGCCTGCGGGATGCATGCGGGCGACCCGGAGATCATGGCCGAGACCTTCGCGCGGGCGAAGGCGAACGGCGTCGCCGTGGGTGCCCATCCGGGCTTTCCCGACCTCTGGGGGTTCGGGCGGCGGCGGATGCCGTTCACCGCGCCCGAGATCGAGCGCCTCGTCGCCTATCAGATCGGCGCCGCCGAGGCGCTCGCGGCCTATGCCGGCCATCGCATCGCCTACGTGAAGGCGCACGGGGCGCTCGCCAACCTCGCAGCCGCCGAGCGCGACGTCGCCGACGCGATCGCCCGGGCCGTGCACGCGGTCGACCGCGACTTGGCGCTGCTCGCCATCGCGCTGACGGCGCAGGTGCCGGCCGGCGAGGCGGCGGGCCTCGAGGTCCACCAGGAGATCTTCGCCGACCGGGGCTACGCCGAGGACGGCCAGCTGATCGCCCGCGGCCGGCCCGGGGCGATGATCGACGGCGCGGAGGAGGCCGCCGGCCGCGTCCTCGCCATGGTGGAGGCCGGCGCGATCGTCACCGCGCAGGGCACCCGCCTGCCGACGCCAATCCGCTCGGTCTGCGTCCACGGCGATTCCGCGCACGCGGTCGCCACCGCCCGGGCGGTGCGCGACCGGCTCGAGGGCGCCGGCATCCGCCTCGCCCCGTTCCGGGCCTGAAGAGGTGGGACCGCCTCCGCGCCTGCTCGATGCCGGGGAGGCGGCGCTCGTCGCCGAGTTCGGCAGCGCGGTCGATCCGGCGATCAACGACCGGGTGCTGGCGCTCGACGACGCCCTGCGCGCCGACCCGCCCGCCGGCCTCCGCGAGACCGTGCCGACCTACCGCTCGCTGATGATGCACTACGATCCGCTCGTGCTCGATCGCGCGGCGCTCGCTGCGCGGGTCGTCGCGCTCGCGGACGCTGCCGGTGCGGGCCGAGCCGCGCCGACGCTCTGGACGCTGCCCTGCTGCTATGCCGAGACCAGCGCGGGCGAGCCCTGTGGCGAGGACGTCGCCGCCATCGCCGAGCGCACCGGCCTTTCCGCGGCGCGGGTGGCAGGCCTGCATGCGGGGGCGACCTACCGGGTCTACATGTACGGGTTCGCGCCGGGCTTCGCCTATCTCGGCGGCCTGCCGAGGGAACTGGCGGTGCCGCGCCGGGCAAAGCCCCGTTCGCCGCATCCGGCCAACGCGCTCCTCGTCGGCGGAGGGCTCGCCGCAATCGGCACCGTGCCGATGCCGACCGGTTGGTACGTGATCGCGCGGACCCCGGCCCGGCTCTACGCGCCCGAGCGCGACGAGACCTTCCCGGTCGCCGCCGGCGACCGCATCCGCTTCGCGCCGGTGGACGCCGCGACCTTTTCGGCCCTGGAGCGGCGCGCCGCAGCCGGCGAGGTCGTGGCCCGGCGCGAGGCCTATGCCGGGGACCCGGCGCCGTGAGCCCGCGCCTCGCGATCCTCGCCGCCGGGCCGAGCGTGACGCTGCAGGATGCCGGGCGCCACGGATACCTGCGCTACGGCATCACCTCTGCCGGGCCGATGGACGCGCTCGCCTTCGACACCGCCAACCGCGCCGCCGGCAACCCGCCCGGCGCCACGGCGATTGAGGTCTCGGCCGGCGGCATCACCGTCGCGGCGAAGGGCGGCCCGCTCGGCCTCGTCCTGGCGAGCACGGGCTTCCGCATCGCCCTCGACGGCCAGGCGCTGCCGGCCGCCGTCGCGCTGACGCTGGAGCCCGGCCGGACGCTCGCGGTGCGGGCGGGCTCGGCCGCGTCATGGTGCTACCTCGCGGTGTGCGGACGCATCGCCGTCGCGCCGGTGCTCGGCTCGACCGCGACCCACACCCGGTCCGGCCTCGGCGGCCTCGATGGCCGCGCGCTCGCGGCCGGCGACAGCCTCGCGATCGACGCGGCGCGCGCCGGCGCCGGCGATCCGCAGGCCCTGGTCGCGCCCTGGCTCGACCGGCCGGCCGACACGATCCGCGTCGTGCTCGGGCCGCAGGACGACGCCTTCGCGGCGGACCAGATCGCGGCGTTCCTCGACGGCCCGTGGACGGTCGCCGGGCGCGGCGACCGCATGGCCTGCTTCCTCGACGGCCCGCGCCTGACCCATGCGCGCGGCCACGACATCGTCTCCGACGGCATCGCCATGGGCGCGATCCAGGTGCCGGGCGAGGGGCTGCCGATCGTGCTGATGGCCGACCGGCAATCGACCGGCGGCTACCCGAAGATTGCCACGGTGATCGGCCCCGACCTCGGGCGGCTCGCCCAGGCCCAGGCCGGCACCCGGCTGCGCTTCGCCGCGGTCTCGATCGCGGACGCCGTCGCGGCCCGCAGGGCGGAGGCCGCGTGCCTCGCGCCCGAGATCCGGGTGGAGCCGGTGGTCCGCACCGCATTCCCGTCCGAGCTGCTGCTCGGGCTGAATCTCGTAGATGGCGTCGTCGACGCACGCCGCTGATCGCGCAGGCGGTTGGACGAAGACTTGCTTGGGCGCAGCCGCATGGATCTCGATACGATCAGCTCGGTCCTCACCCCGCGGGAGCCCGGCTCGCTGCCGGGCTGGCGCGCGGGCGACGCGTGGCTCGCCGGCGGCACCTGGCTGTTCTCGGAGCCGCAGCCGCATCTCGCGCGGCTGATCGACCTCACCGCCCTGGCGCTTCCGCCGAGCGCGGCGACCGAAGCGGGCTTGATCCTGTCGGCGACCTGCACGATCGCCGAGCTGGACCGGATCGAGCTGCCGCCCGCCTGGATCGCCGCGCCGCTCGTTGGGCAGAGCTGCCGGGCGCTGCTCGGCTCGTTCAAGATCTGGAACCGGGCGACCGTGGGCGGCAACCTCTGCCTCGCGCTGCCCGCCGGGCCGATGATCGCGCTCGCCGTGGCGCTCGACGGCGTCTGCACCATCCGCACCGGCGCGGGCGGCGAGCGCCGGATGGCGGTGGCCGAGTTCGTGCTCGGGCCGCAGGCGACCGCGCTCGCCCCGGACGAGGTCCTGCTGCGCCTCGACATGCCGGCCTCGGCCCTCAAGCGGCGCGCGGCCTTCCGCCGGATCTCGCTGAGCCCGAACGGCCGCTCCGGCGCCCTGCTGATCGGCACGCGGGACGCCGACGGCACGCGCGTCGTCACCGTCACGGCCTCGACCCGCCGCCCGGTGCGCCTCGTCTTCCCGGCGCCGCCGAGCGCCCGCGACCTCGCCGACGCGATCGCAACGCGGATCGACGACGCGCTCTGGTACGACGACGTGCACGGCGCGCCGGATTGGCGCCACCACGTCACCGGCCTCCTCGCCGAGGAGATCCGGGCCGAGCTCAGCGAGGGCGCATGAGGATCGTCGTCAACGGCCATGCCGAGGAGGTGGCGCCGCGTCCCGGCCAGTGCCTGCGCACGCTGCTGCGCGAGCAGGGCTGGTTCGGCGTCAAGAAGGGGTGCGACGCCGGCGATTGCGGCGCCTGCACGGTCCACCTCGACGGCGAGCCGATCCACAGCTGCCTGCTGCCGGCGTTCCGGGCCGAGGGGCGCAGCGTCACCACCATCGAGGGGCTGTCCGGCCCGTGCCGGCCGGGGCAGGGGGTGCCGGACCGGGCGCCGGATCGGGCGCCGGACCCGCTGCACCCGATGCAGGCGGCCTTCGTCGCGGCCCAGGGCTTTCAGTGCGGCTTCTGCACGCCCGGGATGATCATGACGGCGGCGTCCCTCGACCAGGGCCAGAAGCGCGACCTCGGCGCGGCGCTGAAGGGCAATCTCTGCCGCTGCACCGGCTACCGCGCCATCCGCGACGCCATCGCCGGCATCGCCTCGGCCGAGGCGGCGACCGCGAGCGACCCGATCGGGCGCAGCGTGCCGGCGCCCGCGGCGCCGGACATCGTGTCGGGCCGCGCCGGCTACACCTTCGACCTCGCCATGCCGGGCCTGCTGCACATGCGGGTGCTGCGCTCCGAGCACCCGCACGCGCGGATCGTCGCGATCGATCGCGCGGCGTCCCTAGCGCTCCCGGGCGTCGTCGCGGTGCTCACCCATGCGGACGTGCCGAACCTGCGCTTCTCCACCGGCCGGCACGAGAACCCGGCCGACGACGCGCCCGACACCCGCGTGCTCGACGACACCGTCCGCTTCGTCGGCCAGCGCGTCGCCGCGGTGGTCGCCGAGACGGAAGTCGCGGCCGAGGCCGGCGTGCGGGCGCTCGCTGTCGCCTACGAGCCGTTGCCGGCGGTGTTCGACCCGGAGGATGCGATGCGGCCCGACGCGCCGCGCGTCCACGGCGGGGTCGTGTCGGGGGCGGACGCGCCGCCGCAGGCGTTCCGCGCGAACCTCGCGGCCGAGGCGCACGGCCTGGTCGGTGACGTCGAGGCGGGTTTTGCCGAGGCGCACCGCATCCACGAGGGCACCTATCTCTCGCAGCGGGTGCAGCACGCCCATCTCGAGACCCACGGCGCGATCGGCTGGCGGGACGCGGACGGCCGCCTCGTGATCCGCTCCTCGACGCAGGTGCCGTTCCTGACCCGCGACGCGCTCTGCACGCTGTTCGGCCTCGACCGATCGCAGGTGCGGGTGATGGCGGCCCGCGTCGGCGGCGGTTTCGGCGGAAAGCAGGAGATGCTCACCGAGGACCTCGTCGCGCTGGCGGTGCTCCGCACCGGGCGCCCGGTGAAGTGGGAGCTCACCCGCCAGGAGCAGTTCACCGCCACCACCACCCGCCATCCGATGCGGGTCCGGGTGAAGCTCGGCGCGCGGGCCGACGGCACGCTCACCGCGATCCAGCTCGACGTCGTCTCGAACACCGGGGCCTACGGCAACCATGCCGGCGGCGTGCTCCACCACGGCACCAACGAGGTGATCGGCGCCTATCGCTGCCCGAACAAGCGCGTCGACGGCTACGCCGTCTACACCCACACCCTGCCGGCCGGCGCCTTCCGCGGCTACGGCCTCAGCCAGACGATCTTCGCCGTCGAATCGGCGATGGACGAGCTCGCCCGCGACCTCGGCCTCGACCCTTACGCGATGCGCCGCCGCAACGCGGTGCGGCCCGGCGACCCGATGGTCTCGACCAGCCTGGAGCCGCACGACGTCGAATACGGCAGCTACGGCCTCGACCAGTGCCTCGACCTCGCCGAGCGCGCGATGGCGGCCCCCGGCGGCGACCCGGCTGGGGAGGGCTGGCGTGTCGGCGAGGGCATGGCGATGGCGATGATCGACACGATCCCCCCGCGCGGGCATTTTTCGGACGCGCGCATCCGCCTTTCCCTGTCCGGGCCACCCGATCGCGGGTCCCTTCTTCCAGGGGGAGCGGGACAGGGTGAGGGGCGTGGCCTCTCCGGAGAGTTCTCATCCCTCACCCCAGCCCTCTCCCGCACGGGAGAGGGGGTCCGTCGGGCTGATGGCGACCCTTCCGACGGCGCCGTCTACGAGCTTCTCGTCGGCACCGCGGAGTTCGGCAACGGCACCACCACCGTGCATGCGCAGATCGCGGCGGCCGCCCTCGGCACCGCGCCGGACCGCATCCGCATCCGCGCCTCCGACACCGACGCGGTCGGCCACGACACCGGCGCCTACGGCAGCACCGGCATCGTCGTGGCGGGTCGCGCGACACTGAACGCGGCGGAGGCGCTCGCCCGCGCGATCCTGACCCGGGCGGCGGCGCAGGCGGGCGCCGCGGCCGCCGACTGCCGCCTCGAAGCCGACCACGTGA
This sequence comes from Methylobacterium sp. E-025, assembly GCF_022829705.1. NCBI lineage: Bacteria > Pseudomonadati > Pseudomonadota > Alphaproteobacteria > Hyphomicrobiales > Methylobacteriaceae > Methylobacterium > Methylobacterium sp. E-025. The sequence continues at coordinate 28,180 of NZ_JAKSYR010000171.1, read as the reverse complement.
TCGTTCCGGGGGGCCGCATCGCGTTGGCCGACCTCATCGCCGAGGGTCCGCTCGAAGCGGAAGGCCGGGCCGACGGCTCGCCGCGCTCGGTCGCCTTCAACGTCCAGGCGTTCCGGGTCGCCGTGCATCCGGGGACCGGCGAGGTCCGGATCCTGCGCAGCGTCCACGCGGCCGATGCAGGCCACGTGATCAACCCGATGCAGTGCCGCGGGCAGGTCGAGGGCGGCGTCGCGCAGGCCCTCGGCGCGGCGCTGTACGAGGACGTGCGTCTCGACGAGGCCGGCCGCGTGATCACCCAGACGTTCCGGAACTACCACATCCCGGCCTGCGCCGACGTGCCGGCGACCGAGGTGCTGTTCGCTGACACCCATGACAGCATCGGCCCGCTCGGCGCGAAATCGATGAGCGAGAGCCCGTTCAACCCGGTCGCCCCGGCGCTCGCCAACGCGATCCGCGACGCGACCGGCGCGCGGCTCACCGCGACGCCGTTCGCGCCGGACCGGATTTTTCGGGATGTCGGGGCGGCCTGACCTTCAGCCCGGCACGATGCTCCGATCGAGCACGCGGCCCTGGCCCGGCACGGACAGCACCCGGCCCTCCTCGGCGACGACCTGCCCGCGCGCGATCGTCATCACTGGCCAGCCGGTCACCGAAAACCCCTCCCAGGGGGTGTAGTCGGCGCCGTGATGGAGCGCCACCTGCGTGATCGTCTCGCGGCGGTTCGGGTCCCACAGGGTCAGGTCGGCGTCGAAGCCGGGGCCGATCGAGCCTTTCTTCGGATACAGGCCGTAGAGCTTGGCGTGGTTCGTCGCGGTGAGCGCGGCGAACTGGTTCAGCGAGATCCGCCCCTTCGACACGCCCTCGGAGAAGAGCACCGGCAGCCGGGTCTCGATGCCGGGGATGCCGTTCGGGATCCAGCGGAAGGAGGTTCTTGCGCGCGGGTTGAGCTTGCCCTGGGGGTCGTCGTAGCGGAACGGGCAATGGTCGGAGGAGACCACGTCGAAGATCCCGCGCTGCAGGCCGGACCAGATCGCCGCCTGGCTCGCGGCATCCCGCGGCGGCGGCGAGCAGACGTACTTCGCGCCCGACATCGGGTCGTCGCCGATCCCCTTCATGTCGTCGGCCGTCAGCGTCAGGTATTGCGGGCAGGTCTCGGCATGGATCTTCAGGCCGCGCCCCTGCGCCCACGCGATCTGCTCCATCGCCTGCTCGCCCGAGACGTGGACGATGACGATCGGCAGGTCGACCAGCTCGGCATGGCTGATCGCCCGATGCGCCGCCTCGCGCTCGACCGGTTGCGGCCGCGACAGCGCATGGCCGAAGGGCCGGGTCTCCCCGGCCTTCTCCAGGCGCTCGCCGAGGTAGCGGATCGCGTCGTAGCCCTCGGCATGGACCATCACGCGGGCGCCCTCGCGCCGGGCGACGTCGAACACGTCGAGGATCTGCCGGTCGTTCAGGACCAAGTCGTCGTACGTCATGAAGACCTTGAACGAGGTGTAGCCGGCGGCGATCAGCGCCGGCAGCTCCTGCCCGAGCACCGCCTCGGTCGGGTCCGAGACGATCAGGTGGATCGCCGCGTCGACGTGGCATTGCCCCTCGGCCAGACCGCGATAGGCCTCGGCCGCCGCGCGCAGGGAGCCGCCGCGCGGCTGCAACGCGAACGGCATCACGCAGGTGTTGCCGCCGGCGGCGGCCGCCCGCGTCGCCGAGGCGAAGTCGTCGGCCATGACGATGCCGGGCCCCGAGGGTTGCGCGATGTGGACGTGGCTGTCGATGCCGCCCGGCAGCACCAGCAGCCCGGACGCGTCGATGGTCCGGGCCGCGTCCGCCACCCGCTCGGCCACCGCGACGATGCGGCCGTCGCGGATGCCGATCTCGGCACGCAGCGTGTCGGCGGCGGTGACGACGGTGCCGCCGCGGATCGCGAGATCGAAGTCGGGCATGGTTTCGCCGCCTCTCGGGTGGAACCTCGGTCCTGTCCACCGGTCCGGCCGCCCTGGCACGATGCGTGCCCGGATCGCCTCCATCCGCCCGCGAGAGTGCCCGACCCGATGTCCCCAGCGCCGCTCAACCGCTTCTCCGTCGCGCCGCTCGCGCAGATGACGCGCCGCCTCGCCGACGTGGCGTCGGGCCGGGTCGAGCCGGACCTCGTGATCGCCGGCGCGCGGGTGCTCTCGACTTATTCCGACCGCATCCTGCCCGAGCGCGAGGTCTGGATCGCGGGCGGCCGGATCGCCGCGGTGAAGCCCGCCGGCAGCCATCGCGGCGGCGCGGCGCGGTTCGATGCGGGCGGCGGGCTGATCGCGCCGGGCCTCGTCGACCCGCATCTGCACATCGAAAGCAGCATGATCACCGCCTGCGCCTACGCCGAGGCGGCACTTCTGAACGGCACGACGACGATCGTCTGCGACAGCCACGAGATCGGCAACGTGCTCGATGCCGACGGCGTCGCCTGGATGCTGGAGGATGCCCGCGCGGCGGCGCTCAACATCTACCTCACCGTGCCGAGCACGGTGCCGGCGACGACGCCGGAGCTGGAGACCGCCGGCGGCGACCTCACCGCCGAGAAGATCGCCGCCCTGTTCGACGCCTGGCCCGAGGCCTTGGGCCTGGGCGAAAAGATGGATTTCGTCGCGGTCGCCGAGGGCGATCCCCGCGCCCACGCGATCATCGCGGCTTCGCTGTCGCGCGGGCGCCCGGTCTCGGGCCACATCTACGGCCGCGACTTCGTCGCCGCCTACGCCGCGTCCGGCGTCACCGACACCCACGAGGCGATCGACCGCGACATCGCCGACGACCTGCTCGACGCCGGCATCTGGATCTTCCTGCGCGGCGGGCCGCCGACGACGCCGTGGCACTCGCTGCCGAAGGCGATCGGCACGGTGGTCGATTACGGCGCCGCCTGGAAGCGAGTCTGCTGCTGCACCGACGACCGCGACGCCGAGGACCTCCTCGCATACGGGCTCGACTGGGTGGTGCGCGAAGCGGTGCGGATGGGCATCCCGAAGCCGGCGGCCTGGTCGATGGGCTCGCTGCACCCCGCGACGCGCTACGGCCTCGACGGGGAGGTCGGCGGCCTCGGCGGCGGCCGGCGGGCCGACCTCGTGCTGCTCGACGACGACCTCGTGCCGCAATCGACCTGGTACGGCGGCGAGCTGGTGGTCGAGAACCGCACGATCACGCCGCGCCTCGACGCGGCCCTGTCGCGCCCCTACCGCTACCCGGCGCGCGCCTACGCCACCGTCCACCTGCCGGTGCCGGTGCCGTCGCTGATCCCGACGCTGCCGGAAGCCCCCTGCACCGTCAACGCGATCCGCACGACGCTGCCCGGCATCGAGCTCGTCCACGAGCGCGTGGCCCTGACGCCTTCCGCGGACTGGCCGACGACGCTCGCCGAGAACGATCTGTGCCACGTCGCCGTGGTGGAGCGGCATGGGCTCGGTGGCCACGCCGCGCACGGGCTGCTGCGCGCCTTCGGGCTGAAGCGCGGCGCGGTGGCGAGCAGCGTCGGCCACGATTCGCACAACCTCATCGTCGCCGGGCTGAACGAGGCCGACATGCGGGTCGCGGTCGACGCCGTCGCGGCGCATCAGGGCGGGGTCTGCGTGGTCGAGGACGGCGCGGTCGTCGCGATGGTGCCGCTGCCGGTGGCGGGCCTGCTCTCGGACAAGCGCGTCGGCGCGGTCGCCGAGGAGGTCCGCGCCCTGAAGGTCGCCTGGGAGCGGGCCGGCTGCACCATCCCCTACATGGGCTTCAACCTGATCCCGCTCTCGGTGATCCCGCAGATCCGCATCACCGACAGGGGCCTGGTGCTGGTGCCGGAGATGCGCCAGGTGCCGCTGTTCGAGCCGGCCTCGGAGAGTTTCCGCCCAATCAGAGCAGGAAGTCGAGCAGCGTCCGGTTGAAGGCTTCCGCCCGCGTGACGCTGTGGGCATGGCCGCCCTCGGCCACGAGGTCGAGGCGGGCCTTGGCGAGGCCGGCGGCGAGGCGTTCGGGGGCGGTGTACGGCACCAGCACGTCGTCGCGGGCGGCCATCACCAGGGTCTCGTGCGGGATCGCGCCGAGCCGCCCGGCCAGGGTGAAGCGCTCCAGCGCAACGATCCGCGCGAGCACCGTCTCGGGCCCGGGGAAATGCGCCAGTGCATGCGCCTCGTCCGCCGCCACCCGCGCGGCATTCTCGGACAGCCACGGGGCGGGATAGAGGAAGATCGCCTGCGCGCGGACGAAGGCCTCGGGGCCGGCATGGTTCAGGAGCGCCTTGCGGGCGGAAAAGCACCGCAGCGTCGCGGAATCGATCGCGTCCCAGCCGTTGATCACGACGATGCGCCCGACGCGCGTCGGGTGGTTGAGCGCCAATTGCAGCGCGATCAGCCCGCCGAGCGCGTGCCCGACGACGTCCGCCCTCGCGGTGCCGGTGGCGTCGAGGACCGACAGCGCGTCCTCCGCCATCGCCGCGATGTCGTGGCCGGGCTCGAGCGGGCCCTTCGAGCGGCCGGTGCCGCGATGGTCGTAGGTCAGGACGCGGAAGTGCGGAACCAGCGCGGGCATCTGCGGCGCGAAGTAGCCCGCCATCCCGCCGAGCCCCGGCGAGAGCAGGACGGTCCGCGCGCCGTTGCCGGCGACGTCGTGATGGAACGGCATCAGACCGAGGTGTCGACGGCGAGCGCGCCGACCGGCCTGCCGACATGCGCCACAGAGGCGATCTCGACCAGCGCGTCCGGCTTCACCAGCCCGCACTGGATGCAGTAGCGCGCCGGCTTCTCGCCGGGGAAGTATTCGGCATAGACCGCGTTGATCGCCGCGTAGTCGGCCCAGTCCTTCAGGAAGACGTGGTTGAAGGTCACGTCGTCCATGGTCCCGCCGGCGGCCGCGACGACGCCCTTGATCGTCTCGAGCACGTGGCGGGTCTGGGCCGAGGCGTTTCCCACATGGACGACGTTGGCGTCGGCGTCGAGCGGCAGCGTGCCCGAGACGTAGAGCACGCCGTCGGCCAGGGTTCCGGGCACGTAGGGCGCCAGCGGCTTGCCGGTGCCGGGCGGGATCACGACGGTCTTGGGCATTGTGTTCGGGACTTTGCGTTGGCGATCACTCGGCAGCTTCGGTGCGACGCGGCTCGGCACAGAGGGCCCTCTCGAAGGCCGCCACGTCCGAGACCCAGCCGAAGAACGTCTCGATGTTGAGGAGCGCGCCCTCCTGCAGGCTCGGCGGGCCGGCCTGGTGGGTGGCGTCGGCCAGCACGATGCCGAAATATTCGAGGAAGAACCCGTCGCGCAGGGTCGATTCCACGCAGACGTTGGTGGCGATTCCGGTGAAGACCAGGGTGCGGATGCCGCGCGCCCGCAGGGTGCTGTCGAGCGCCGTGTTGTAGAAGCCGCTGTAGCGCGGCTTGCCCATGACGATGTCGCCGGGCTGCGGCTTCAGCGCGTCGACGAGGTCGTAGTCCCAGGTGCCGCGGGTCAGCAGCCGGCTGTTCAGCCCCGGCTGCCGGCGCATGGTCTTCAGCGCGTTGGACTTGTGCCAGTTCGGCGAGCCCGGCCCCCCTGCCTCGACGTAGTCGGCGTCCCATCCGTTCTGGAACCACAGCACGACGATGCCGGCCGCCCGCGCGGCCGCGACGGCGGCGGCGATGCGGCCGATCACCGGCCCGGTCTGCGACACGTCGAAGCCGGCCAGATCGAGGTAGCCGCCCTTCGTCGCGTAGGCGTTCTGCATGTCGACGACGATGAGCGCGGTGGCCTCGGGCGCGAAGGCGATCGGCTCGGGCCGCGCGGGCAGCGTCACGCCGCCGAAGCGGCCGGCGGCGTCGCGGTATCCGGCGGGCGCCTCCATCACGCGACCTCGGAGAGCGGCGCCGCAGCCGCGGCGACGTGCCGGCGGGTCTGCATCAGCGGCTGGATCTTCTGCCCGAAATCGTCGAGCCCCTTCAGGAAATCGTCGAACACCAGCAGCACCCCGCCGGTGCCGGGCACGGTCATCACCGCGTCGAGCATCCGCGCCACGCTCTCGAACGAGCCGACGAGGGTGCCCATGTTGATGTTCACCGCCGAGGTCGGGTCGGCCATCTGGCGCACGTTGGTGTCGGCGCCGGACTTCGTGTCGGCCGCGCCCTGCACGCCGAGCCAGGCGATCGCCTCCTGGTCCGCGCCCGCTTTGTAGTGCTCCCACTTGGCGTGAGCGGCGGCGTCGGTCTCGTCGGAGATCACCATGAACAGCACGTAGGAGGAGACGTCGCGGCCGGTCTTCGCCTTGGCGGCCTCGAGGCGCGCAACCGTCGGCGCGAAGGCGGTAGGGGTGTTCACGCCCTTGCCGAAGCAGAAATTGTAGTCGGCGTAGGTGGCGGTGAAGGCCATGCCGGCCTCGCTCTGGCCGGCGCAGATCACCTTCATCGCACCTCGCGGCCGCGGGCTCAGGCGGCAATCGTCCATCTGGAAGTATTGGCCCTTGAGGTCGCTGCGCCCGGTCTCCCAGAGCTCGCGCAGGATCTGCGCGTATTCCGAGAGGTACCGGTACCGGTCGGCGAAGAAGGCGTCGCCGGGCCAGAGGCCCATCTGCGAATATTCCGGCTTCTGCCAGCCCGTGATCAGGTTGAGGCCGAAGCGTCCCTCGGAGATCGAGTCGATCGTCGCGGCCATCCGCGCCGTGATTGCGGGCGGGAAGCACAGGGTCGGCGCCGTGGCGTAGAGCTTGATCCGCGAGGTGACGGCGGCGAGCCCGGCCATCAGCGTGAACGATTCGAGGTTGTGGTCCCAGAACTCGGTCTTGCCGCCGAAGCCGCGCAGCTTGATCATCGACAGGGCGAAGTCGAGGCCGTAGCCCTCGGCCTTCAACGTCACCGCCTTGTTGAGGGCGAAGCTCGGCTTGTATTGCGGCGCGTTCTCGGAGAGCAACCAGCCGTTGTTGCCGATCGGGATGAAGACCCCGACATTCATCGCTGCGGCGGGTTCGTCCATCGGCCACCTCTTCCGAACGCGACCCGACCCGCTCGCGGCGGGCCCGAGACGGGGAACGGTAACCGCTCGAACCAGCCCGTCAAATCGCGGACGCGGCTCTGCACAAAATCTCCGCGGGTTGCTCAGGCGATGCGCGCGATCCGCCCAGACGGGAAGCGATCCCGGGTGCGGATCGAGCCGCCCGGATGCGCGAAACGCCGCCCGCGATCTGGTAGACCGGGCATCACGTGCCCTGCCCGATGGACGCCGCGATGCGCGAGACGCCTGCCCCGAACGCCGCCACCTCACTCCGCGCCGCCACGAACCGGGCGTCCTATCCGCGCCACGTCCCGATCGGCACGCGCTGGGCCGACAACGACGTCTACGGGCACGTCAACAACGTGGTCTACTACGCGTTCTTCGACACCGCGGTGAACGGCCTGCTGGTCGAGGCCGGCGTGCTCGACATCGCGCGATCCCCGGTGATCGGCCTCGTCGTCGAGACCGGCTGCCGCTACCACGCGCCGATCGCCTTCCCGGACGTTGTCACCGCCGGCGTGCGCGTCGCGCGGATCGGCCGGTCGAGCGTGCGCTACGAGATCGGGCTGTTCCGCGGCGACGCCGACGAGGCCGCGGCCGAGGGCTTCTTCGTGCACGTCTACGTCGACCGCGCCACCCGCCGGCCCGTCGCGTTGCCGGAGCCGCTGCGCACGATTCTGCAAGGGTGGACCAGCGCCGCGGAGCCGTCCCTGCCGTGACACCTCCGCCCCCCCTTGCTATGGCGCGGGGATGAGACACCGTCGCATCGTCGGGCGCCGGTGCGAGCGGATTTGACACGATCATGAACATCTTCGCCCTGTTCGAGGCGCGCGTGCGCGAGGCCGTCGAGGCGCTGGTCCGCGGCGGGACGCTGCCCGAAGGCCTCGACCTCGCCCGGGTCGTGGTCGAGCCGCCGCGCGACGCGAGCCACGGCGACCTCGCCACCAACGCCGCCCTGGTGCTCGCCAAGGAGGCCAAGACCAACCCGAAGGCGTTGGGCGAGGCGCTGGCCGCCGAGCTGCGCACGGACCCGCGCGTGATCGGAGCCGAGGTCGCCGGCCCCGGCTTCATCAACCTGCGCCTCGCGCCCGCCGTGTTCCACGACGTTCTGCGCGGCGTGCTGGCCGATCCCGCCGGCTATGGGCGCGGACGGATGGCGGGCGGCCCGGTCAACATCGAGTACGTCTCGGCCAACCCGACCGGCCCGATGCATGTCGGGCACGGCCGCGGGGCGGTGTTCGGCGACGCGCTGGCCAACCTCCTCGTCGCCGCAGGCCGGCAGGTGACGCGCGAGTACTACATCAACGACGCCGGCGCCCAGGTCGACGTGCTCGCCCGCTCCGCCTACCTGCGCTACCGCGAGGCGCTGGGCGAGGAGGTCGGGGCGATCCCCGAGGGTCTCTATCCCGGCGACTACCTCGTCCCGGTCGGCCAGGCTCTAGCCGAGACCCACGGCCGCGCGCTGCTCGGACGGCCGGAGGCCGAATGGCTGCCGGTGGTGCGCGAGACTGCCATCGCCGCGATGATGGCGATGATCCGCGGGGACCTCGCCGCGATCGGCATCCACCACGACGTGTTCTTCTCCGAGCGCACCCTGCAGGGGGAGGGCGGCGGCGCGGTCGCCGCGCTGCTCGCGGAGCTGCGCGAGAAGGGCCTCGTCTACGAGGGACGCCTGCCGCCGCCCAAGGGGCAGGTGCCGGAGGATTGGGAGGACCGCGAGCAGACACTGTTCCGCACCAAGGATTTCGGCGACGACACCGACCGGCCGCTGCTGAAGTCGGACGGCTCCTACACCTACTTCGCCTCCGACATCGCCTACCACCGGGCGAAGTACCTCGCCGGCGCCACCGAGCTGATCGACGTCCTCGGCGCCGACCACGGCGGCTACGTCAAGCGCATGCAGGCGGCGGTGAAGGCGGTCACCGACGGGCGGGCGAGCCTCGACGTGAAGCTGTGCCAGCTGGTGCGGCTGTTGCGCGCGGGCGAGCCCGTGAAGATGAGCAAGCGCTCGGGCGAGTTCGTGACGCTCCGCGAGGTCATCGACGAGGTCGGCCGCGACGCGATCCGCTTCATGATGCTCTACCGCAAGAACGACGCGACCCTCGATTTCGACCTCGCCAAGGTGGTCGAGCAGTCGAAGGACAACCCGGTCTTCTACGTCCAGTACGCCCATGCCCGCATCCGCTCGGTGCAGCGGCAGGCACGCGAGGCGTTCCCCGACTTCGATTCTGCCGATGCGGCGGCGCTGGGTGATGCGGACTTCGCGCTGCTGTCCGATGCGGGCGAGGCCGAGATGCTGCGGCTGATCGCGCAATACCCCCGCGTGCTGGAGGCGGCCGCCGCCGCCCACGAACCGCACCGGATCGCGTTCCACCTCTATGAAACGGCGAGCAGCCTGCATAGTTTCTGGAACAAGGGCAAAGACTTGCCGCAATTACGGTTTGTTAATCCAACCGACCGAAAGTCGACTCGGGCGAGGCTGGCGCTGATCGAAGCGCTGCGAGGCGTCCTGGCATCCGGTCTCGCCGTGCTTGGCGTGAGCGCTCCGGACGCGATGCGATGAGTGCGCCCCCTAAGTCGGCGTAGGATAAGGATGCTGCCATGACGAACGCTTCGCGTGCGCCTGTCGATTTCGACGCCTTCGCGCGCGATCTGCAGCAGCCTTCGCCGGCCCCGCGGGCCGTCGAACCTGCCGCCCAGAAGCCCGACCCGCTGGCGGAACTCGCCCGCATCGTCGGCCAGGACGATCCTTTCCGCGCCCTCCTCGCCGCCCGCGACGACCGGCGCGAGCCCGCGCCCCAGGCGTCCGCCCATCGCGGCCGCCAGGAGCCGAGCTTCGGCAACGAGGCCGCCCATCATCCGAACGATTACGCCGAGCCGCAGCGCAACACCCCGGCCGACGCGTTCGACCAGTATCTCGCCTCGGTCGACCACGGCTCCGACCAACCGGTGGCCTACGGCGACGCGCAGACCTACCAGGACGGCGGTTCCGAGGCCTACGACCAGCGCAGCCTGAAGCGGGTGAAGCCGCGCCGGCGGCTGGTCACGGTCGGCGCGGGCGTCGCCGTCGTCGTCGTCGCGGTGACCGGCGCACTGACCTACAAGGGCCTGAGCCGCGGCGGCAGCGGCGGCGGCGTGCCGGTGATCCAGGCCGACACCTCGCCGGTGAAGGTCGCGCCGAAGGTCGCCGACGGCGTCGAGATCCCGGACCAGAACCGCCAGATCTACGAGCCCAAGGCCAAGGACAGCCAGATCCGCATCGTCAACCGCGAGGAGCAGCCCCTCGACGTGGCCCAGGCCGCCCGCGCGGCGCAAGGGCAGGATCGGCCGGCACAGGATCGCGGCGAGACGGCCAACCTCACGCCGGGCTCGGCCTCGTTCGACGTGTTCGGCCAGCCGCGCAAGGTCCGCACCGTCGTGGTCCGGCCGGACACCCCGCCCCCGGCGGTCCAGCGCGAGGCCCAGGCGGAATCGTCCCCGATCTCGCCGGTCCCGACCATGACGCTGCCGGGCGACGATGCATCTGCCGCACGCCCCAAGCCCGGCCGGATGGCGGCGGCTTCGACGCCGCAGATGCCGAGCCAGACCGCGACCGCGCAGCCGCCCTCGCAGCCCGCCGCAACGCAGGCGCCGCCGGCGCCCGAGCGCACGCCCGCTGCGGCGGTCCCGCCGCCGGCCAAGCCGAAGGCACCGCAGCGCGTCGCCGCCGTCGCGCCCGAGGCCGCCGTCCCGGTCGAGGCCCCGGCCACGACGGCGACCGTGAGCAACGCCGCCGTCGGCGGGTTCTCGGTCCAGCTCGGCGTCCGCACCAGCGCCAAGGAAGCCCAGACCGCCTTCCGCGAGATGCAGGGCAAGTACAGCCAGCTCGCCGGCAAGCCGGAGCTGATCCGCCAGGCCGAGGTCAACGGCAAGACGATCTTCCGGGTCCGCGTCGGGCCGCTGGCCAAGGCGGAAGCCACGAGCCTCTGCACCGAGCTTCAGGGCGCCGGCGGACAGTGCTTCGTCGCCAAGAACTGAGCCCGCCTCCACAAAACCCGCGTCGGCGGATCGCCTGAGATCGGCGATCCGCCGGGGCCGCGCCTGAGTCGCCGGCGCAACACCCGAGCGTGCGCGGACCGATGGTCCGGCAGACGTCGCGGTTTGGCCTTGCGGCGCGGGCATCTCCTGTCGGACGCTCGCCACGGATTCGTATTCTTCGTCCGGGCAGGCGATGCCCGCAACCCAACCCTCCCGGGAAGACCGTCCCCGATGACCTCCCGTGCCCTGATCCTCGGCTGCGCCGGCAAGACCCTGTCGCCGGACGAGACCGCGTTCTTCCGCGACGTGCGGCCCTGGGGCTTCATCCTGTTCAAGCGCAACATCGGCACGCCGGACGAGGTCCGGGCGCTGACCGCGTCGCTGCGCGCCACGATCGGCCGGGACGACGCGCCGATCCTGATCGACCAGGAGGGCGGCCGGGTTCAGCGCATGGGGCCGCCGCACTGGCCGGCCTACCCGGCCGGCGGGCGCTTCCGCCGGCTCGACGGGGCGGCCGCCGCGATGGCGCGGCTCGGCGCGCGCCTGATGGCGCACGACCTCGCCGACGTCGGCATCAACGTCGACTGCGCGCCCGTCCTCGACGTGCCCGAGCCCGGCGCCCACGACATCATCGGCGACCGCGCCTACGCCACGACGCCGCAGCAGGTGGCCGAGATCGGCCGGGCGGTGGCCGAGGGCCTGATGGCCGGCGGGGTGCTGCCGGTGATGAAGCACATCCCCGGGCACGGCCGTGCCGCCTGCGACAGCCACCACGGCCTGCCGGTGGTCGAGGCGAGCCTCGAATCCCTCGCGGCCCAGGATTTCCGGCCCTTCCGCGCCCTCGCCGACCTGCCGATGGCAATGAGCGCCCACGTGGTATTCACGCAGATCGATCCCGACCGGCCGGCGACCCAGTCGGCGCCCGTGATCGCCGACGTGATCCGCGGCGCGATCGGCTTCGACGGCCTGCTGATGACCGACGACCTGTCGATGCATGCCCTGACCGGGCCGTTCCGCGCCCGGGCCGAGGCGGCCTTCGCCGCCGGCATCGACGTGGCGCTCCACTGCAACGGCGACGCGGACGAGATGCGCGCCGTCGCGGAGGGCACGCCGTCGCTGGCCGGTGCCGCCCTGCGCCGCGCGGAGGCGGCGCTCGCCCGGCTCGGGGGCGCCCGCGACGGCCTCGACCTGCCGCTGGCCCGTGCGCAATTCGCCGCGGCCCTAGCGCAGGCCGCCTGACGGGGCGCGGTCCCCGCATGGGATTGCCGGGGCGATCCGGGTTTGACCGCTTGTGTTAACCCGGCGCGGTCCCTAGGTTCTGCCCGAAATTCAACCGCGGACACGTGCCGACGCGGACACGTCTCTCACGATGCGTGACCCGTGGCGCAGGAGGTTGCCATGGGCAGCATGAGTATCTGGCACTGGGTCGTCGTCGCCGTCATCGTGATGCTGCTGTTCGGCCGCGGCAAGGTCTCGGACCTGATGGGCGACGTCGCCAAGGGCATCAAGGCGTTCAAGAAGGGCATGGCCGAGGACGAGGCGCCGACGCAGGCCGCGACCCCGCCCGTCGCCCCGGCCGAGCCCGTCCGCACCATCCCGCACGCGGGCGAGACCAGCCCCGGCACCGCGATCCCGGCGAGCCACCTGCCGCAGGGCGAGCGCAAGCCCGTCTGAGGAGGCCCGGGCCCGCGCCCCCGCGTGTGGGGGCACGGCTCATTTCCCGAGGCCCGTCGGCGCCGTGGCGACGGGCCCGAGGCTGCAGGACCGTCGACGACATGCTGGACATGAGCTGGGGGGAGGTGATGCTGATCGGCGGCGTCGCCCTCATCGTCATCGGGCCGAAGGACCTGCCGAAGGCGCTGCGCACCGTCGGGCAGGTGACGCGGAAGGTCCGCCGCATGGCGGGCGAGTTCCAGATGCAATTCAACGAGGCGATCCGCGAGGCGGAGCTCGACGACGTCCGCAAGGAGGTCGACGGCATTCGCGACACGGTGCGGGGCGCGAGCGGCGGCTTCAACCCGGTCCAGACCATCCGCGACGAGCTCAAGGGCGCCGTCGAGGCCCGCGCGCCGAAGCCGAGCTCGGCGACGCTGGCCGACGCCACCGCGCAGCTGAAGGCGGCCGAGAGCGCGGCCCCGACGACCGGCGGCGCCTACGACGTGCCGAAGGCCCTGGAACAGCCCGTCGCCCAGCCCGTCGCGGAAGTGCAGGCCGCCCCCGAGCCGCTTCCCGTCCCGGGCTCCGTCGACGACCCCTACGGGCCGGCCCCGGACCCGACGCCCGCGCCACACGGCCCGGCCCCCTCCGCACCGGCCGCAGGCCATTAAGCGATGATCGACCAGACGGACGAGGCCGAGATCGAGGCGTCGCGGGCGCCGCTCCTCGACCACCTGATCGAATTGCGCGCACGGCTGATCAAGTCGCTGATCGCGTTCGTGATCATGTTCTTCGGGTGCTTCTTCTTCTCGCGCGAGATCTACAACATCCTCGTCCACCCCTACGTCTCGATCGTCGGGGTCGAGAACGCCAAGCTGATCGCGACGCACTTCCTCGAGCAGGTCTTCACCAACATCAAGCTCAGCGTCTTCGGCGCGGCGTTCCTCGCCTTCCCGGTGATCGCGACGCAGATCTACGCCTTCGTCGCCCCGGGCCTGTACCGCAACGAGCGCAAGGCGTTCATGCCCTACCTCGTCGCCACGCCGGTGTTTTTCGTGCTCGGCGCGCTGGTCGTGTTCTTCCTGGCGATGCCGCTGCTCATCAAGTTCTCGGTGTCGCTGCAGCAGGTCGGCGTCGCCGGCGAGCCGACGATCGCGCTGCTGCCGAAGGTCGACGAGTACCTCTCCCTGATCATGACGCTGATCTTCGCCTTCGGCATCGCCTTCCAGCTGCCGGTGATCCTGACGCTGCTCGGGCAGATCGGCATCATCGACGCCAAGTTCCTGCGCGAGAAGCGGCGCTACGCGATCGTCCTCGTCTTCGTCGCCGCCGCCGTGCTGACGCCGCCCGACGTGATCTCGCAGCTCTCCCTCGCGCTGCCGATGCTGCTGCTCTACGAGGCCTCGGTGTTCTCGGTGTCGCGCATGGAGACGCTGCGCGCCCGCCGCCGCATCGCCGAAGGGCTCGACCCGTAGGACCGAGCCGCGACGCCGGGCGTCGATGACGACGGGGCATGACCCGGCTGCGGGTGAGGCTCGATTCCAAGGATCCCGGGCGGGGCTTGCTCCGGTTCGACGCTCCGTGCCGCAGCGACCGGGCCCCTCAGAGACCGGGTCCTTTGGCGGCGCCGAATATCCTGGCCGGCCGACCGCCGACCGTCCCCTGAACCACCACGACCCAGGCATCCGCCTCCGCGACGCGGGCCGCCGTTCGGGGCACCTCGAACCGCACCGCCTGGCCGGTCCAGGGCCCGAGGCGCTGCAGGCCGCGCACGACGTTGACGTAGGTGGCGGTTCGGCCGCGGTTCTCGCCGCCGCCGATCGCGACCGGGCGGCTGCGCAGGACCGGAACCAGCCAGACGTCGCCCTTCAGATCCGCCTTCGGTACCGGCTCGGCCCCGATCTCGATCACGATCCGCTCGTCGCGCTCCTCGCCGCGGACCGGCACGGGGAGACCGCCGCGGGCGTTCGCCTCACGCAGCAGCTTCTCCAGGGCGGCCCTGTCCGAGGCGACGGTCGAGGCCGAGCCGTTGATCACGGCCTGGGGGGTGAACATCTGGCGCGCGCCGTGCACGCCGGAATAGGCATGCTGCCGCTCGCCGAACGGGCGCTGAGCCAGGGTGTCCTTCCAGCCGAGATAGTCCCAGTAGGTCACGGGAAGCGTCAGCGCGAGGATGCCGGGCTGGCGGGCGAGGTCGCCGATCACCGGATCGGCCGAGCGGCAGGCGGCGCAACCCTGGCTGGTGAACAGCTCGACCACCGCGCGCAACGGCTCGGCCGCAGCCGGACCACACGGCAGGCTGGCGGCCAACGCCGCGAGCAGGACGCGGATCGGGACGAACGCGTGGGAACGAGCGTGGGTCGCCGTCATCGCCTCAGGAGAGCGCACGCGACGCCGGCTGGGAAATCACGTTGGCTTGAGGCTCGGCGACCTCGGTCGCACGCGCCTTCGGCAGCATGTTCGGCCGCCAGCGCCGGTGCATCCACAACCACTGCCCGGGTCTCTCGCGCACCCAGCCCTCGACGATCGCGGTCATCGCCTGCATCGCGCCGGCCACCGCGATCTGCCCGTCCGCGTCGCGCGGCAGGTCGAGGGGCGGGGTCAGCTCGAGCCGAAACCGGCCGTTCGGAAGGCGTACCACGCGCGCGCCGTGCACCGGGCAATCGTAGTGGCGGGCGAGCTTGGCGAGCAGCGGGTTCGCCAGGCACGGACGCCCGAAGAACGACACCACGACGCCGCGGGTGAAGTGCTGGTCGATCAGCTGCCCGAGATGGCCACCGCGCTCGACCACGCCCTGCATCGCGAAGGCGCCGCCCGGCCCGGAGGCGGCGAGCCCCCCCATGGTCTTGCGCCGGACCTCCTGCACGAGGCGCGCCGCGGCCGGGTTGTTCGGCGCGCGGAACACCGCGGTGGTCTCGAGATCGAACTTCGCCGCGCAGATCGCCGGCAGCTCCCAGTTGGCGAGATGGGCCGAGAACACGAGGCCCGGGCGGCCGTCTTCGCGCAGCGCCAGGAAATGCTCCAGGCCCTCGACCTGCATGCGCTGGGTCGCGGGGTCGGCGGGGTCGAAGTCGAACAGCGTGTCGAGATGGGCGTACTCGGCGCCGGTGCGGCCGAGATTGTCCCAGGCGGACCGCGCGATCCCTCGGATCTCGGCCTCGGACGCGTCGGGGAAGGCGGCGCGCAGATTCGTCAGCGCCGTCCGGTGCGAGGGCAGCCAGGGCCCGAGCGCGCGCAGCAGCGCGCCGCCGGCATCCCCCGCGCGCTCGGGGCCGAGGACCCGCGACAGCCAGAACACCGCGCGGATCAGCGGCAGCATCGCATAGCCGGCGAGCCGCGGCAGGTTGCGCTTCAGGGTCAGGGCGAGGCGCAGCAACGGGTCACTCTCGGGTGGGAGGCGCCCCGTCGAGGCGGGGCGCGGGCGCGGCGGGCGACGCCGCGCGGGAAGCTCCGCGGGCTTAGATCATTTCATCGCGACAGGGGAGGGCGTCAGAAGCTCACGAGGATCTTGCCGAAGACCTGGCGCGATTCCAGCCGTTCGAGCCCCTGCGCGAAGTCCGCCAGAGGATAGACGGTGTCGACGACGGGGCGGATGCCGTCGGCCATCTTGTCGAGCGATTCCGCAATGTTGGCGAGCCGGCAGCCGAACGAGCCGGTGATGCGGTATTGCTGCTGGAACAGCTGCATCAGGTTCATCGTCGTCGAGACGCCCGAGGTCGAGCCGCAGGTTACGAGGCGGCCGCCGCGCTTGAGGCAGAGCAGCGAGCCGTTCCAGGTGTCGGGGCCGACATGCTCGAACACCACGTCCACGCCCTTCCGCTTGGTCAGCCGGCGGACCTCGCCCTCGAAGCGCTCGGTGCGGTAGTTGACGACGTGGTCGGCCCCGAGCGCGGCGGCCTTGGCGCCCTTCTCGTCGTCGCCCACCGTCGTGTAGACGGTGCAGGCGATGGCCTTGGCCATGCGGATCGCCGCGGTGCCGATCCCTGAGCCTCCGGCATGGACCAGGATGCTCTCGCCGGGCTCGAGCTTGGCGTTGTCGAACAGCATGTGCTGCACCGTGCCGAAGGCGATGCCGGCGCAGGCCGCGTCGGTGAGGCTGACCGCGTCGGGCACCTTGACGACGAGCCGGGCCGGCATGGTGACGAACTCGCGGGCGAAGCCGTCGATGTGGAACCCCATCACCCCGCCGACATCCTCGCAGAGGTTGTCGCGGCCCTCGATGCAGGCGCGGCATCGGCCGCAGGTCATCGCGCCGTAGAGCGCGACCTTGTCGCCGGCTTCGAGCCCCTCGACGCCCTCGCCGAGCTCGGCGATCTCGCCCGCGGCCTCGGCGCCGACCGTCAGCGGCAGACGCCGCTTGGCGAAGGCCATCCCGCGAAAGCCCCAGACGTCGATGAAGTTCAGGCCGACCGCGCGGACGCGCACCCGAACCTCGCCGGGACCGGGGGGAGGGGGCGCCTCGACCTCGGTCAGGCGCAGGTCGCGGTCGCCGAAGAGTTGCAGGGCTTGCATCGGATGACTTTCAAACGCTTGGCCGGCCCCGCCCGGACCTCGGCCGATCCCAATCACGCCCGCATCCCGAGGTGCTCGCGCCAGCGGGCCTCGAAGGAGCCCTCCAGCGGGCGGAGCGATCCCTGGAGTTCTCCTTCGAGGCCTCCGCTTCGCTCCGGCACCTCGGGATGAGGGCGCGGGGTGGCCGTAACATATCTCATCCGTCCGCAGCACCAGCGCATGGCGGTGCGACAACGCCGAGATCGTCACGGGCTGCCGCGTCCTGCTCACTTCGCCATTCCTCGAGGCGAGGATCGAGACCGACGAGATGCAGGGACGGGTCGGTCGATTCCGCATCGCTTGGAGCCCGAGCTGCCATCACATCGGCCTGGGCGACCGAATCCGAGACGGGGATCTCATTCCGGCGTGAGGTAGCGCCGCCGCGCCCAGCCCACGACCCGGCCGACCTTGACCCGGCACCACGTCGTGCGGCTCGGCGTGTCGTTGGTGCAGCCGACGACGAGCGCACGGGCGCGGATCTCGCCGACCACCTCGGCCGCCGGGTCGGGCTCGGCGCGGATGCTCAGCGTCTCGCCGCGCGGCAGGCCGTCGACGCGGTACGGGACCGGATCGGCGCGCACCGCACCGGTGCCGAGGTGAAGCAGCAGGCCGGCGAGGGCCGGACGGACGAGGAGCGAGGCGCGCATGATCAGCGGTGGACGCCCATCATCGCCGTCAGGCCGCCGTCCACCGGCAGCACCGCGCCGGTGACGTAGGCGGCGGGATCCCCCATCAGGAAGGCGGCCAGCGCCGCCACCTCCGTCGGGTCGGCGAAGCGGCCGGCGGGAATCTGGCGCTCCATGCCGGCGCGGTGGGCGGCGTATCCAGCCATCATCGGGGTGTCGACGAAGCCCGGCGCGATCACGTTGACGGTGACGCCGCGCTTGGCCGACTCGATCGCCAGGGTGCGGCAATAGGCGATCAGCGCACCCTTGGTCGCCGCATAGGCCGCGTTGCCGGTGTTGGCGCGCAGCGCCGCCACCGAGCCGATCGCGACGATGCGCCCGGCCCGCGCCCGGATCATCCCGCGCACGAGGCTCTTGGCGATCCGCGTCAGCGAGAAGAAATTCACCTGCATCAGGGCCTCGGCACGCTCCTGATCGAGCATCGCGGCGAGCGCGTCGTAGGATTGGCCGGCATTGTGGACGAAGCCGTAATAGCTCTTCGCCTCCGCCGCCTCGCAGAAGGCGTCGAGGGCGCCGCGGTCGGCAAGATCCAGCGGGATCGCCTCGAAATCCGCGTCGGGATGGCGGTCGCGCAGCTCGGCGAGCAGGGCCTCGGCCGGCGCCTGCGACGCGCGGAAGGTGAAGTCGACGCCGTGCCCGGCGGCCGCCATCGCCCGCACGATCGCCGAGCCGAGGCCCGAGGCGCCGCCGGTGACGAGGATGCGGCGAGCCGCGGTCGGTGCCGCGCTCATGCCGGCTCGGACCCGAGCACGAGGCAGGTGTTCTGGCCGCCGAAGCCGAACGAGTTCGACAGGACGCGCGCCACGGGCAGGTCGCGCGCCGCGGTGACGATGTCGAGCGGGATCGCCGGATCCGGCACGGCGTAGTTGATCGTCGGAGGAATGCGCCCGTGCCGGATCGTCAGCAGCGAGATCACGGCCTCGATCGCCCCGGCGGCGGTCAGCGTGTGGCCGAGCATCGACTTGTTCGAGGTCACCGGGATGCGCGCGGCGGCGTCCCCGAACACCGCCATCAGGCCCATCGCCTCCATGCGGTCGTTCTCGGGCGTCGAGGTGCCGTGGGCGTTGACCGTGTCGACCGCCTCCGGCCCGATCCCGGCATCGTCGAGGCTGGCGCGGATCGCCGCGATGATCGGCGCGCCGTCGGGGCTGGAGCGGGTGCGATGGAAGCCGTCGCCCTTCTCGCCGCAGCCCAGCACGTAGCCGAGGATCGTCGCGCCGCGCGCGACGGCCGAGGCCGCGTCCTCGAGCACGAGCGCGGCCGCGCCCTCGCCCATGACGAAGCCGTCGCGATTCTTCGAGAACGGCTTCGAGGCGGTCTCCGGCGGGTCGTTCTGGGTCGACAGCGCCGAGAGCAGCGAGAAGCGGATCAGCGATTCCGGGTTCACCGAGCCGTCGGTGCCGATGCAGAGCGCCGCCGTCATCTCGCCGCGCCGGATCGCCTCGACGCCGAGCTGGATCGCGGTGGCGCCCGACGAGCAGGCGGTGGAGAGCGAGATCGGCGAGCCCTTGGTGCCGAAGCGGTCGGCGATGCGGTCGGCCACGGTGCCGAAGATGAAGAGGTCGTGCCACGCGTCGAACTTGCGCGAGGCCGCCGCGTGCTGGAGACCGGCATAGGTCACCGGCCCGTCGCCGCCGCAGGCCTCCGCCAGGGCCTGGCGCTGCGGCCATTCCATCTCGACCGGCGGCACCGCGATGAACAGGGCGCCTGGGAAGTCTCCGGCCGCGCCGATGCCGGCCTGCGTCACCGCCTCCTCGGCCGCCACGCGGGCGAAGCGCTCGGAGAGGGCGGGGGCGACCAGTGGATCGGTGTCGAGGAAGTCGACCGTGCCGGCGATGCGCGTGCGCAGCCCGTCCGTCGGGAAGCGCGCGATCGCGTGGATGCCGGATCGCCCCTGCGTCAGGGCGGTCCAGGTCGCGTCCTGGCCGTGCCCGAGGGAGGAGACGATGCCGAGACCGGTGACGGCGACGAGCGGGCGACCGCGGGCGTCGCGATGGGAATGTCCTGCCATGGCGCCGTCTTAATCGGTTTTTTTCGGCCGTGCATCCCGCGGCGTGACGGACCGGGCTCGGCCGTCAGACCCACTCGCCCCGGCGCATCACCGGCACGGACTGCCCGTCGGCGGCGATGCCGTCCACGTCGACCTCGGCCGAGCCGATCATCCAGTCGATGTGGATCAGGCTGCGGTTGGCGCCGCGTGCCGCAAGGTCGTCCTCCGAGAAGTCCGCGCCACCGCCCACGAAGCACTTCGAGTAGGCCTGGCCGAGGGCGATGTGGCTCGCGGCGTTCTCGTCGTAGAGCGTGTTGTAGAACAGCAGCCCCGATGCCGAGATCGCCGAGGAAGCCGGCACCAGCGCGACCTCGCCCAGGCGGCGGGCGCCCTCGTCGGTGTCGAGGACGCGGGCCAGCACGTCGGCGCCCCGGGTGGCGGCCGATTCGACGATGCGGCCTTCCGAGAACCGCACCTGGATGCCCTCGATCAGCGTGCCCTGGTACGAGAGCGGCTTGGTGCTGGCGACGTGGCCCTCGACCCGCGCCCTGTGCGGCGTGGTGAAGACCTCCTCGGTCGGGATGTTGGCGTTGCAGGTAATGCCGCTGCGCGAGGTCGCCGCGCCGCCGCACCATTCGTGGTCGTCGGCGAGGCCTACGGTGAGGTCGGTGCCCGGCCCCCGGAAGCGGATCGCCGAGAAGCGGTGTCCGTTCAGCCTGTCCTTGCGCGCGTGGAGGTGGGCGTTGTGCGCGGCCCAGGCGGCGACCGGATCGGGGCCGTCGACGCGGGAGGCGGCAAACACCGCATCCCAGAGCTTGGCGACCGCCTCCGCCTCGGGGAGGTCGGGGAACACCGTGCGGGCCCAGGCCGGGGTCGCGGCCGAGACGATGGTCCAGTTCGTGGCGAAGTTGGCGATCAACTCGAGCGCCGGCACGTAGGCCTTGGAGCGCGACCGGTTGGCGCGGGCGACCTTCTCCGGATCCTGGGCCGACAGCAGCGACGGATCGTCGCCGCTGATCGCGAGGCGGGCGGCGCCGTTGCGGTAGGCCTCCGCCATGCCCGCATAGAGCCACCCGGCGGCGGTATCGAAGGCGGCGTCGGAGGCGTGGGCGAAGCGCGCGAGCGTCGCGGCGTCGTCGCCGAGCAGGGTCGTCACCAGCGACGCCCCGGCGCGGTAGGCCTCGGCGGTGATGGCACGCGCCAGCGGCAGCGCGTCGAGGGGCGCGGTCAGGACGAGCTCCTGCCCGGGCTGGAGGTTGAGCCCGACCCGGACCGCAACCGTCGCGAGCCGGTCGAGCCGCTCCTCGTGCGCCGACCTCGCGACCGGCGGCTCAGCATGCGCGTTCATCGCGACCCCTTCGAAACGTCCGATCCTGTGGTGCAAGATCGGTGCGGGGTCCATTGAGTCAAGCGGCGCGGGACCAGGTGATCTCGCCGAGGCTCTCGCGGAAGGCGAAGCGCATCAGGTGGTCGGAGACGACGTTCTCCAGGCGGGTCAGCCCGGCGGGATCGGACGTGGCGATCCGCATCAGCAGGGCGTCGGGCTCGGCGTCGAAGGTGCAGACGCGGTCCTCGCTGAACGGCACGGTGCCGTGCTCGGGGGTCGCCGAAACCGGGAACTTGTGGCTCCAGTGGCGGCAGAGCTGCTGCAGGTAGCGGCTCGCCTCGGCGGTCTGCACGCGGGCCTGAGAGGTGGGCATCTCGATGGTCTCCTTGAAACGTCTCGTCGCGAGCCGGCAGTCGCCTTCGCGACTGCGAAGGCAGACGGGGACCCAAGCAAGTGCCGGACCCTGGCGCCGGGCGCCGCGACCGGGGTTGACGATAAAACGCAACCTCAGCCGTTAACGCCCCGCTAACGCAGGGAAACCCGCACGCTCCCGGTCTTCTCCCGACCGGTCGCGATTCGAACCTTGGACCGGCCGGAGAGCCGATTTATGGCGCGATGCGTCATCGCATCATGGCAAGACATGGTGCGTCGCACAATCGAAATCCAGCCGGCTCGGCACTCCGCGGCGGTCGGCTCAGGGCAGGGCGGGCTGCGGATCGTCGGAGAGGGCGACGACCTTGCCCGGGTTGAGCCGGTCCTGCGGGTCGAGCCCGGCCTTGATCGCGCGCATCAGGTCGAGGGCGACCGGGTCGGCGTAGTGCTGCAGCTCGTCGCGCTTGATCAGGCCGACGCCGTGCTCGGCGGCGATCGAGCCGTCCATCGTGGTCACGATGTCGTGGACGATGCGGTTGAAGTCCGCCCAGGTGCCGAGGAACGCGGCCTTGTCCATGCCGACCGGCTGGCTCAGGTTGAAGTGCATGTTGCCGTCGCCGACATGGCCGAAGGCGCAGACCCGCAGGCCCGGCATCGCCGCCTCGCAGGCCGCGCTCGCCTGCTCGACGAAGTCGGCGAGCCGCGACAGGGGCACCGACACGTCGTGCTTGATCGAGCCGCCCTCGTAGCCCTGCGCATCCGAGAGATGCTCGCGCAAGGCCCAGAGCGCGAGGTTCTGCGCCTCGCTCGCCCCGAGCGTCGCATCCTCCACGAGCCCGTCCTCGATCGCCTCGGAGAGCGCCGCCTCGAGCTCGGCCCGGGTGTCGGCGTCGGGCCGGGCGGAGGCGAGCTCGATCAGGGCGTAGGCGCCGTGCTCGCCCGCGAGCGGGCGGACCGTGCCGGGCATGTGCCGCAGCACCATGTCGAGCCCGACCGGCGGGATGAACTCGAAGGCGGTGAGGTCCCGGTCGGCGCGCTTGCGCAGGCGCGCGAACAGGTCGAGCGTCACGCGGGCCGAGGGCAGCCCGACAAACCCGACCGTGCGCGAGGCGGGCTTCGGGAAGAGCTTCAGCACCGCCTTGGTGATGATGCCGAGGGTGCCTTCCGAGCCGACGAACAGGTGCTTGAGGTCGTATCCGGCGTTGTTCTTGCGCAGAGCCTTGAGGCCGTTCCACACCCGGCCGTCGGCGAGCACCACCTCGAGCCCGAGGACGAGGTCGCGGGCGTTGCCGTAGGCCAGCACCGCGATCCCGCCGGAATTGCACGCCAGCGCGCCGCCGATCCGCGCCGATCCGCGCGAGGCGTAGGAGAGCGGGAACAGCAGCCCGGCGGCGTCGGCCGCGTCCTGCACCTCGGCGAGGATTGCGCCGGCCTCGACCACGATGCTGGCGTTCACCGGATCGAGCGCGAGGACGCGGTTCATCCGCGCGAGCGACAGCACCACGCCGCCATGCGGAACGCCGCCGCCGACGAGCCCGGTGTTGCCGCCCTGCGCCACCACCGCGACGCCCGCCGCCGCGCAGGCCTCGACCACGAAGGCGACCTCCTCGGTCGAGCCCGGCCGCACGGCCGCGAGCGCCGAGCCGCGGTAGAGCTTTCGGGACTCAACGAGATACGGGTCGAGGTCGGACGGGTCGGTCAGAACATGGGGGGCCCCGAGGCGCGCGCGCAGGGTTTCGAGGAGGGTGTCGGCGGACGGGGCCGGGGCGAGGGCGGGTTCGGTCATGATCGGTTCTTCAGCGGGGATTCTCTCGCGGACGCGGCCGCGATGCAAACGCTGCGGGCTGGCATGGACCGGTCGGTGGCCTAAGACTAGCCGCAGCGGGCGCCCGGTCCACCCGATGCCCGAACGACGACCCGCCCCTGTCTCACGAGGCACGCCATGCTGTCCGTCATCCCGAACCCGCCCCGCGTCGCCCTGCCGGTCGCCGGCAGCACGGACCTGTTCCCGGTGCGCCGGGTCTACTGCGTCGGCCGCAACTACGCGGCGCATGCCCGCGAGATGGGGAAGGACCCGGACCGCGAGCCGCCGTTCTTCTTCATGAAGCCGGCCGACGCGTTGCAGCCCTGCGGGCCCGAGCCGACGCGGCACCCCTATCCGCCGCGCACCGAGAACTACCATTTCGAGATCGAGCTGGTGGCGGCGCTCGCCAGCGGCGGCCGCGACATCCCGGTCGAGGCCGCGCGCGATCACGTCTACGGCTACGCCATCGGCCTCGACATGACCCGGCGCGACCTGCAGGACGAGGCCAAGGCCCTGGCCCGGCCATGGGACCTCGGCAAGGCGGCCGACCTCTCCGGCCCGATCGGCCCGATCCATCCGATCGCCGAGATCGGCCATCCGGCGGCCGGACCGATCACCCTCTCGGTCGACGGCGCCGAGCGCCAGCGCGGCGACCTCGGCGACATGATCTGGTCGGTCGCCGAGCAGATCTCCTACCTCTCGGCCTATTTCGCGCTTGAGCCGGGCGACCTGATCTTCACCGGCACGCCGGCCGGCGTCGGCCCGGTGCGGCGGGGCGAGCGCATGGTGGGGGCGATCGCGGGGCTGGGCGAGATCGTCCTGGACGTGGCCTGAGCGGCCGCGCGGCTCCGCCGATGACGAAGCTCCTCGACCGGCCGCTGGCGCGCCGCCTGTTCCACCTCGGCGCGCTGGCGGCGCGCGGCATGACGCTCGGCGTCCGCGGCGCGGCCTTCGACGCGCAGGGCCGGGTCTGCCTCGTGCGCCACACCTACGTCAGCGGCTGGCAGCTGCCGGGCGGCGGCGTCGAGCGCGGCGAGACCGCGCCGGAGGCGATGGCGCGCGAGTTCCGCGAGGAAGCCGAGATCGCCGTCGATCCCGCGGTCGGGCTGCGCCTGCACGGCTTCTACCGCAACCGCGCGGCCTCGCCGCGCGACCACGTCGCCCTCTACGTCGCCCCGGCCTTCACGGTGCTCGGGGAGAAGCGGCCCGACCGCGAGATCGCGGCCTGCGCCTTCTTCGCCCTCGACGCCCTGCCGGACGCGACCACCCGCGCGACGGTGGAACGCCTGCGCGAGATCCGCGACGGCCGTCCGCCCGCCGATCTCTGGTGAGATCGGACGGACGCGAAAAATCCTCGCAGCCGGCGCTTGCAACGCCGGTTGGAATGGTGTTTAGAGAGCGCCGCCGGGGCCGCCGGGCACGAGAGTTTCCAGCGAGCCAGCATTGTGAGCGGGTGTAGCTCAGGGGTAGAGCACAACCTTGCCAAGGTTGGGGTCGAGGGTTCGAATCCCTTCGCCCGCTCCAATTCAGGTACTGATCGAACTGCAAGAGCTAGCTCAGGCCGGCTTTTTGCGTTTCGGGACCGTCTTCGGAAATCGCGGCCTTTCATGATCGAGCCGGCCGTCGCGCCTCGTGCGTGTGGGCCGCGCCTTCCCGCTCGATCATCGCGGCGCGCGCGATGCGTCTTCGTTCAGAATGCCGCGCAGGGCTTTCCGCCGGGCAGCACGACTTCCTCGCGCCCGAGATAGGTCTTGCCGGCCCGCACCGGCCAGGTCTTGCTGACCACGAACGTCCAGCGGTTCAGGACGGGGAAGACGCCGAACACGGCGGTGTAGGGCAGGCGCAGCTCGGCCATCACCAGACGGTCCCCGGGGCTTGCCGTTCCGGCCGGCGCGGGGCCGATCGTCGAGCCGACCGCGCGCTGCGTGTCGTTGCGCGCGACGCTGGAGCAGACCTTCGCCACGGGGGTCGACCCGTCGAGGTAGATCCCGCCGGCGGTGAGCACGATGCCTGCACGGCCGAGGTCGTACGGGCTCGAGACGGCCTGTGCGGCGGCGTAGACGTCGGCGATGTCGGTCACGTCGGCGCGCGAGATCAGGTCCGCCATCGTCGTCGCCGCGAGCGAGACCCGGCGCCCCGTGGTGATCGCGCGCGGAAGCTCGATCGAGGCCATGAACATCAGGACCAGGATCGGGGCGATGAAGGCGAACTCGACGCCGCTGACGCCGCCTTCCGCACGCGCGAACCGCCCGAGGCCGCCCCGGCCCGCCGTCATTGGCAGGGCTTCGCGTCGTAGGCTTCCGCCCGGAAGATCACGGTCGAGACGAGGAGCTGGCGGTTGTCGGCGAGGCGACGCCCGGTGAAGTCGAGGAACGCGAACAGCCGCAGGATCGGGACGGCCGCGCGGATCGCGATCACGTCGTCCCCCGTCGGGCACTGGAACTGGGTGCCGAAACTCTGCGAGACGGTCTTGGTCTGTGTGTCGTAGGGCTCGGACACCTGCGAGCCCTTGAAGGTCTCCGCCCGCGTCACGTCGAGGCGGACGTCCCGGCAGGCGAAGAACAGGCTGGAATTGCCGCACATCAGCTGCCGCAGGCGCTGTGCCGGATCCGAGCCGTCGGCCCGGTCTTGGAACTCGCCCGTCCGCAGCAGGCGCGACGCCCGGTCGACGGAGACGTCGAGGGTCTGCTGGGCCAGCACGACCACGCCGGATTCGGCGACGACGCCGAGCAGGGCGATGAAGGGCAGCGCCAGCATCGCGAACTCGACGGCGGCGACGCCGCGACGGTCGGCCAGCAGGCCCGCTCGGATCGGAGCCGCCGCGGGCACGAACCGGACCCGCGCCCATGCGTGAACCGATGCGCGGCGAAGCCACGCCCGGAGATCCGCAGCGCGAGCGGCGATCGAGCCGACGGGTCCGGGCCGATCAATCGGCAACGTGCAGCGTGTCCTGGGCGTCCGACGCATTCTCGGCCTGAAGGGCATCGGATCGCCGATCGTCGGCCCGGTCCTACCCCGAATGGACCGCAGTCTACGGTGGTAGAGCTTTAAAATTCCTGAGGCCGGGCAAGGCAATCGCAGCGGCGACGACGCGATCCGAGCGGCGAACAGGCCTACAACCTGGGGTAATACCGATATTCGATGCCGGCCGGGCGCCACGGTCGATGTCGTCGACAGGCCGCCGCAAATTTCTACCTGTAGATGTAGATTCAGGCTCGATCCTTCAACGGTTCTCGTCCGGAGACGAGCATCAACCCTAGAAATTCAATCCTTGATTGTTTTCATCGAGTCCTGCACGCCAGACGCGATCACTCTGCGCCCGCCTCCATCCGATCGGATCGAGAGGGCCTTTCATTAATCCGAAGCCTGTAGACCCGTCGGTTCAAGATGGGCCGAGGAGGCGGTCGGGATGGGGAGCGGGTGGCGAACGGGGCATCGCGGCGGCGTGGCGTTCGCGTCCGCGGCGTCTCGCTTCCGGGCGTTCGGAGCCGACGGACGCGGCGCCGTGGCCGTCATCTTCTGCCTCTGCGCGACGGTGCTGCTCGGCCTCGTCGGCGGCGGCGTCGACTATGCGCGCCTCGCGGCCCGGCGGAACCAGTTGCAGGCCGCCGTCGACGCCGGAGCGCTCGCCGGCGGCAACGCCCTCAAGCTTGCCCTGTCGAGCACCGCCGCGGTGGTCGGCGTCACCGAGCAGACGGTGCGATCGGAGGCGAAATCGCCGCCGGACCGGCCGCTGACCGTGCAGGTCACGGTCGCGCCCGACAAGACCAACGTCGCGGCGATCGCCGCCGAGAGCTACAATCTGTCCTTCGGCAGCTTCGTCGGGATGCCCGCCGCCAAGCTCGCGGTGAAGGCGCAGGCGAGCGTCGTCGGTCGGATGCGCCTGTGCATGCTGGCGCTCGACCCCTTCGCCGCCGGCGCGTTCAACCTGCAGAAGAACGCGCAGGTCACCGCCACCGATTGCGCCCTCTACTCGAACTCCGTCTCGGGAACGGGAATGGTGGGCCAGGACAACGCGATCGCCAAGGCGCAGACGATCTGCTCGGCCGGTGGCTACCTCGGCGTGCGCGCGAACTTCAGCCCGACGCCGCAGACCGGGTGCCCGGTGATCGAGGATCCGCTGAAGGACCGCGCCGCGCCGCCGATCGGCGCCTGCGCGACGCTGCCGTTCCCGCTCAACCTGCTCAACGTGCTCGCGATCAAGACGATCGACAGAGACATCACCCTGGAGCCGGGCACCTATTGCGCCGGCCTGCACATCACCAAGGACGCCGTCGTCACGCTGAAGCCTGGCATCTACGTGATGAAGGACGGTCCGCTCGTCGTCGACAAGAAGGCGACGCTCACCGGCACCGACGTGGCCTTCTACTTCACCGGGAACAACGGCGGCCTGGTCTTCGACAAGAAGACCACCATCAGCCTGACCGCCCCCACGACCGGGATCATGGCTGGCCTGCTGCTGTCGGAGGATCGCGGGGTCATCCTGCCGATCGATCCGACGGCGCTCGTCGAGACCCTGCTCGGGGACATCATCAGCCCGACGCCGCCGCCGCTCGCCTTCACCAAGCCGGTGCGGACCTACCGCATCATCAGCGACAACGCCCGCACCATGCTCGGCACGATCTACCTGCCGGCGGGCCGCCTGGTGATCGACGCATCCAGGCCGGTGGCCGACCAGTCGGCCTACACCGTGATCGTGGCCCAGCAGATCAACCTCTACGAAGGCCCGAACCTCGTCCTCAACGCGAATTACGGCGCGACGAGCGTGCCGGTGCCGAAGGGCGTCGGCCCGGTCTCCGGCCGGCTGCT
>NZ_JAKSYR010000148.1:0-426 GCF_022829705.1 Methylobacterium sp. E-025 | reverse complement strand
GCGGGGCGGCCGGCCCTGGACCAGACGATCACACATTTGAGGACCTTGATCGGCAACGATGCCGAGCGTTCGCGTCTGTTTGCCGATGCCGTGACAGCAGCGCGCGCTTGGCAAACCGACATCGGCGAAACCGCGATACGTCAGGCCGCGGATCCGACGACGCGACCGGATGGGGTGCGTATCGAGGCCGAAGGCAGGGGCAAGCAGTTCTTCGACACCCTACGCAGCAAGCTCGTCGCCATCGACAATCTGGAAGAACAGACTCGTGCGGCACAGGCCGCTCGCGTCACGCAGGCCGAGCGCAACGAGAGCCTCGCGCTCTGGGGCGGGACCCTGCTGACGCTCCTGATCTGCATCGGGATCGGGATCGCCATCAACCGGCTGATCGTCCGGCCGCTCGGGCGGGTAATGACCTTCGTCGAGCAT
>NZ_JAKSYR010000146.1:0-17023 GCF_022829705.1 Methylobacterium sp. E-025 | reverse complement strand
CTGACAAGGCTACCGAGCCGGGCGGCGGGTGAGCCTCGCTGCCGGAGACCTCCGTCCTGTCGGGGGCCTTCGCTCCTTCGTCGCGGCAGCCGCGCCTTGCCTCCCCCATCTGCGGGGGAGGGTGGGCCCCGCGTGCGCGAGGGTCGGGAGAGGGGAGCGACCTCTCCGGACAGCGCGCTCCCCTCTCCCGACCCGCTTCGGGGGCCACCCTCCCCCGCAGAGGGGGGAGGGAGCTGCCCCTATTTCGATAGCGTCACGATATCGACCCAACGAAAAAGGGCCGGGCGATCGCCGCCCGGCCCTTCGTATTCCGATCTCCAGCGATCCTCAGCTCGCGCTGCTCGCCGCTCCGCCCGAGCGCTCGAAGCGCTTGCGATCGTTCGGATCGAGGTGGGTCTTGCGCAGGCGGATCGACTTCGGGGTGACTTCCATCAGCTCGTCGTCCTGAATCCAGGCGAGCGACTTCTCCAGCGTCATCCGGATCGGCGGGGTCAGGCGCACGGCCTCGTCCTTCGAGGTGGTGCGGATGTTGGTGAGCTTCTTGCCCTTGAGCACGTTCACCTCAAGGTCGTTCTCGCGGTTGTGCTCGCCGATGATCATGCCCTGGTAGACCTTGGCGCCGGGCTCGATCATCATCGGGCCGCGGTCCTCGAGGTTCCACATGGCGTAGGCCACGGCCTCGCCCTTGTCGTTCGAGATCAGCACGCCGTTGCGGCGGCCGGCGATCTCGCCTTTGAAGGGCTCGTAGGCCTTGAACAGGCGGTTCATGATCGCCGTGCCGCGCGTGTCGGTCATCAGCTCGCTCTGGTAGCCGATGAGGCCGCGGGTCGGAGCGTGGAAGACGAGGCGCAGGCGATCGCCGCCCGACGGACGCATCTCGATCATCTCGGCCTTGCGCTCGGACATCTTCTGCACGACGACGCCCGAGTACTCCTCGTCGACGTCGACCACCACCTCCTCGATCGGCTCGAGGATGCCGCCGTCCTCGTCCTTCGAGAGCACGACGCGGGGACGCGACACGGCGATCTCGAAGCCCTCGCGGCGCATGGTCTCGATCAGGATCGCCAGCTGCAGCTCGCCGCGACCGGAGACGAAGAAGCTGTCCTTGTCGGCGGCCTCCTCGATCTTCAGCGTGACGTTGCCCTCGCCCTCCTTGAACAGGCGGTCGCGGATCATGCGGCTGGTGACCTTGTCGCCCTCGGTGCCGGCGAGCGGCGAATCGTTGACGATGAAGGACATGGTGACGGTCGGCGGATCGATCGGCTGGGCCTGGATCGGAGTCTCGACCTGCGGGTCGCAGAACGTGTCGGCGACGGTGCCCTTCACGAGGCCGGCGATGGAGACGATGTCGCCCGCCTCGCCGACGTCGATCGGCGCCCGCTCGAGGCCGCGGAAGGCGAGGATCTTCGAGACGCGGCCGGTCTCCACGAGCTTGCCCTCGCGGTCCATCACCTTGATCGCCTGGTTCGGCTTCACGGTGCCGGAGGCGATGCGGCCGGTGATGATGCGGCCGAGGAACGGGTTGGCCTCGAGCAGGGTGCCGAGCATCCGGAACGGGCCTTCCTCGACGCGGGCCTGCGGCACGTGCTCGAGCACGAGATCGAACAGCGGCGCGAGCCCTTCGCTCTGGTCGCCGTCCGGCGTCGTGGCCATCCAGCCGGCGCGGCCGGACCCGTAGAGGATCGGGAAGTCGAGCTGGTCGTCGGTGGCGTCGAGCGCCGCGAACAGGTCGAACACCTCGTTCACCACCTCGGTGATGCGGGCGTCGGGACGATCGACCTTGTTGATCGCCACGATCGGGCGCAGGCCGATCTTGAGGGCCTTGCCGACCACGAACTTGGTCTGCGGCATCGGGCCTTCGGCCGCGTCCACCAGCACGATCACGCCGTCGACCATCGACAGGATGCGCTCGACCTCGCCGCCGAAGTCGGCGTGGCCGGGGGTGTCGACGATGTTGACGCGGGTATCCTTCCAGACGACCGAGGTCGCCTTGGCCAGGATGGTGATGCCGCGCTCCTTCTCGAGGTCGTTCGAGTCCATCGCCCGTTCCTCGACCCGCTGGTTGTCGCGGAAGGAGCCGGACTGCGACAGCAGCTTGTCGACGAGCGTCGTCTTGCCGTGGTCGACGTGGGCGATGATGGCGATGTTGCGCAGCTTCATGGTGTTTCCGAAGCGAGTAGAACCCGCCACGGGACGGACCGCGATTGCAGTCGGCCACGCCGGGTCGAGAACGGGTTCGAGCTATTGCGCCGCAATATAAGGAGTCGGCCTCGGCGGCAAGGGGGCAGCGGTTCTGCGGTGATCGCGAGCCCTCCTCAACCGTTCAGGGCGAGCGGCAGCGCCACGAGCGCGATCGGTAGCGCCAGCAACGCCGCCGGGCGGAGCCAGCCCGGGCGGTAGGACAGGAAGGCGACCACGAGCAGCGCCGCGCCGGTCAGGGCGCCGATCCATTGCACCGGACCGAAGTTCCAGCCTTCCAGCGCCACCGCCGCCACGAAGGAGAGGCCGATGCCGGCCCAGCCGGCGATGCGCAGGGTCCGGGCGCGGGCCGCGCCGGGACGCACCAGGAAGGCGTCGCGATGGTGACGGTCGAGGCTGAGCGCCAGCGCCGACAGTCCGGCGAAGCACAGGGCGAGGTTGAGGCCGACGACGATGGCGGTCACGCGCGCAGGGCCTCCCCGCCCGTGATGCCGGCGTCCGCCCGGAGCGCCGGCCGGAGCCGCGCCTGCCCCGCCTTCCGCGCGGCGAGCCCGAGGAGGATGCCGAGGGCGATCATCGCGGCGTCGAAGCCGAGGAAGCGCGTCTCGCCGGCGAGCGGATGCAGGCCGGTGGTGAGCGCGCCGACGACCGGCACCGCCAGGAACAGGCCTCCGACCAGCCCGAGGCCTTCGCGCCAGACCGATCCGGCCGGGCGGAGGGCGCCGGCGACCGCCACCAGCGCCCAGGCGCCGAAGAACGTTCCGACCTCCCAATCCGCGCGGGCGGCAAGGTCGAGCGGCAGCAGGCGGTTGGCCAGGAAGTAGGCGGCGATTCCGGCGGGCAAGCCGACGATGGTCCCGACGTTGAGCGTCCGCACCAGCCGCAGGCCGAAGCCTTCCGCCTCCGCCCCCTGCGGCGCCCGCGCCACGGCCCACAGCACGAGCCCGGTGGCGACGGTGGCGGCGCCCATCACCCCGCACAGGAAGAACAGCACGCGCAGGGCCGCGCCGGCGAAGTGCCCCTCGTGCAGCCCGAGCATGACGGTCGAGGTCTTGGCCGCGGCGCGGGTCGCGCCGTTGCTGCCGAGCATCGCCCCGGTCGCGCCGTCGAACGCGATCTGCGGATGCTCGTGGGCAAGCCCGTGCGGCTCCTCGAAGACCGCAAGCACGGAGGGTGTCGCGTCGGCAGGGTTGAGGACGGAGACCCCTTCCGGCGCCTCACCCCTGGCGGCGATGCCCTGCGCGACCATGCCGGAGAGCGGCGCCAGGGTGCCGGTCTTCCCGGACGGGGCGCGGAGCTCCGGCATCAGCCCGCTGTCGACGTAGAAGCGCATCTCGTCGCCCTTGTAGGCGGAGACGACGCCCCACGGCATGTACATCGGCGCGAGGGTGACGAGGCCGGTATAGGTGATCATTAGGTGGAACGGCAGCGCGAGCACGCCGAACACGTTGTGCGCATCGAGCCAGCCGCGCTGCGAACGACGCCGCCGGAAGGTGAAGAAGTCGGCGAAGATCCTGCGGTGGGTGACGATGCCCGAGACCAGCGCCACCAGCATCACCAGCGCGCAGGTGCCGACGATCCAGCGGCCCCAGAGCGGCGGCATGCCGAGCTCGAAATGGAAGCGGTAGAGGAAGTCGCCGCCGCGTGTGTCGCGGGCCTTGGTCGGCGTCCCGGTGGCGGGATCGAGCAGGGCCTGATGGAACGGGCCTTCCAGGCTCTTCCACCACATCACGCCGATCAGCGGCTTCTCGGGCTTCGGCAGCTCGATGTACCAGCCGGTGGCGTCGGGCATCGCCCTCTGCAGGTAGGCGGCGGCGAGGTCGGCGGAGCGGGCCGGGTCGCTCGCGGTCTCGGCGAGCTCCGGCCGCATCCACTGCGAGATCTCGGTCCGGTAGTAGCTCGCAGTGCCGGTGACGAAGACGCAAAACAGCACCCAGCCGACGACGAGGCCGGACCAGGCGTGCAGCCACGCCATCGATTGGCGAAAACCCTGCCTCATGCGGCACCGACCGCGGCGAAGCCGCCGGCGAGCCAGAGCCCGCCGCCGAGGACGGCCGCGAGCCCGGCGACCGTCAGGGCGGCACGGCCGAGCGTCGGCGCGGCGAAGACGTAGATCACCACGGCGACCATCACCGCGAAGCTCAGGAGGGTCGCCGTCGCGACCGCCTCGGAGCGGACGAGCGGCAGCGTCAACGACAGCAGGGCGGTCAGCAGCGCCGCCACCGCGTAGCCGCCGGCGACCGCGAGCACGATCCGCCCCACGACCGCGAGGCGGTAGGCCGGACGGCGGCGTGCGTCCTTCTGCGGTGCCATCGGGCCGACTCCACGGGGCTTCACGCCCTCGAAGGGCGGCGTTCCGTGCCGGGGGTAGCAAGGCGCCCTGCGGCCACGCAACCGCTATGTTTCAGAACCATTCCAGTTCTCGCCCAACGGTTTAGCTGCCGTCGACGACGGGATTGCGGGGTGCGTCTCGAACGTGCGCGACCATCGGCGGGCGACAAGGGGCGTGGGCAAGCGCCCGGCAAGGATTGCTCCGCGGGCGCGCACGCCGCATGCAGGCAGGGTCCAGGCCCGACACGCGAGATGCCGACCCCCGTGACCCAGCCCAAGCCCGATGCGCCCCGTCCGCCGATCCGCTTCCGCGGCCGCTCGTTCATGGCGACCGTGCTCGCTCCGCTGCCCCCGATCGAGGATTGGCTCGCCGATCTCGACGCCCTGCGCCAGCGCGCACCCGCGTTCTTCGCCGGGCGCCCGGTGATCCTCGATCTCACCGGGCTCACGCTCGATCGCGACGACCTGACCGGTCTGGTGGCCGAGCTCTCGGCGCGCGCCATCGCGATCTACGGGATCGAGGGCGCGGCGCCCGCGCTGCTCGGGCCGGGCCTGCCGCCGGCGCTGGCGGGAGGGCGGCCGACCGGGGAGATCGAGATCCCCGAGGCCGAAGCCCCCTCCCCCGAGGCGGCCGTGCCGGCGCCGCCCGCGCAGGCTTCGGCCGTCTCGCTGATCCTCGACGCACCGGTGCGCTCGGGCCAGGCGGTTTTGCATCTCGAGGGCGACGTGACGGTGATGGGTGCCGTCGCCTCGGGCGCCGAGGTGATCGCCGGCGGCTCGATCCACGTCTACGGGGCCCTGCGCGGCCGTGCGATCGCCGGTGCCGCCGGCAACCCGAACGCGCGGATCTGGTGCCGCAAGTTCGAGCCCGAGCTGATCGCGATCGACGGCCTGTACAAGGCCGCCGACGACCTCGATCCGAGCTTCACCGGCCAGGGCGTCGAGGTGCGGCTCGTCGAGGACGCGATCCGCCTGGCGCTGCTGGAGCGCGGCTGAGCCGACATCACAGGATCCGGGCATGAGATTGCGACAGGATCCTCATCCTTAACCGTTCGGTAACCATATCCGCCGTCAATGATCCGGTAAGGAATCGTTGACCCGTGAAAACACAGATCGTTCCGGACCCCGACCGTCCCGTTCCGGCACAGCCCGAGAAAGCCGTTTCCCTGGAGACGGTTGCTGCGCCCGCCGGCACCGAATCGTCCGCGCCCGAGCCGGCTACGGCAGCCTCGGACCCGGCAAAACCTGCCGCCCCGGCGAAGCCCGCCGCCCGACGCGCCCTCGCCTTCCGAGGGCGTGCGTTCAAGGCGATGGCGCTGAAGCCCGAGCCGCCGCTCGCCGACTGGCTGGCGGACCTCGACGCGGCGCTCAAGCGCTCGCCGACCCTGTTCGACGGGCGCGCGATCATCCTCGATCTCGGCGCCCTGCGCCCGGACCACGACGCGCTGCAGGCGCTGGTGGCCGACCTCGTCGGACGACGCGTCCGCATCCTCGGCTTCGAGGGCGTGGAGACGATCGCACCCGGCCTGCCGCCGCTGCTCGTCGGCGGGCGTCCGGCGACCAATTTGGATCTGCCGAAGGTGCCGGACGAGCCGGTCTCCACCTCGATCACCATCGAGGGCTCGGTCCGCTCCGGGCAGACGGTGGTGCATCCCACCGGGGACGTCACGGTGATGGGCTCGGTCTCGTCCGGGGCGGAGATCCTCGCGGGCGGCTCCATCCACATCTACGGCGCGCTGCGCGGCCGGGCGATCGCGGGCGCCGCCCGCAACCCGCGGGCCCGCATCTACTGCCGCAAGTTCCAGCCCGAGCTGCTCGGGATCGATCGCCTCGTCCGCACGGCCGAGGACATCGGAACGCAGCTGCAGGGCAAACCCGTACAGATCTGGCTCGACGGCGGCGCGATCCGCATGGCCGGCCTGGACTGACTTTCGAACTTTCAGAACTCGATCCGATCACCGCAGATCAAGGAGCGACACGCGTGGCAAAGGTTTTGGTCGTCACATCGGGCAAGGGCGGCGTCGGCAAGACGACGACAACGGCGGCACTCGGCGCCGCGATCGCGCAGGGCGGGCAGAGCGTCTGCGTCGTCGATTTCGACGTCGGCCTGCGCAACCTCGACCTCGTCATGGGTGCCGAGCGCCGGGTCGTCTACGACCTCATCAACGTGGTCAACGGCGATGCCAAGCTCAACCAGGCGGTGATCCGCGACAAGCGGCTCGAGACCCTGCACCTGCTGCCGGCCTCGCAGACCCGCGACAAGGACGCGCTCACCGACGAGGGCGTCGCCCGCGTCATGGAAGAGCTTCGCGAGAAGTTCGACTGGGTGATCTGCGATTCGCCCGCCGGCATCGAGCGGGGCGCCCAGCTCGCCATGCGCCACGCCGACGTCGCGGTGGTGGTGACCAACCCGGAAGTCTCGTCGGTGCGCGACTCCGACCGCATCATCGGCCTGCTCGACTCCAAGACGATCAAGGCCGAGCGCGGCGAGAACATGGACAAGCACCTGATCCTGACCCGCTACGACCCCGCCCGGGCCGACCGCGGCGACATGCTCAAGGTCGAGGACGTGCTCGAGATCCTCTCGATCCCGCTCCTGGCGATCATCCCCGAGAGCCAGGAAGTGCTGCGCGCCTCGAACGTCGGCTGCCCGGTGACGCTGAACAACCCGCACTGCGCGCCGGCCCGTGCCTATTCCGACGCGGTGCGCCGGCTCAAGGGCGAAGAGCTGCCGATGACCATGCCGACGGACCGCAAGTCCTTCCTCGACAAGCTGTTCCTGCGGAGGGCCGCATGACCCTCCTCGGTCTCTTCAACAAACGCGCATCCGGCTCCGTCGCCCGCGAGCGCCTGCAACTGATCCTCGCCCACGAGCGCTCCGAGACCGGCCAGCCCGACCTCGTGATCACGCTGCGCGAGGAGATCCTGGCGGTCATCGCCAAGCACGTCTCGGTCGAGCGCGACAAGGTCAAGATCACGCTCGAACGCGGCGAGGGCGTCTCGACGCTCGGGCTCGACATCGAGCTGCCGCTGATAGCCTCGAAGACGCGGACCGAGGCGAAGCCCGAGAAGGCGGCCCTGGAGAAGGCAGCGCCGGAGAAGCGCAAGCAAGCGGCCTGAATGGCTGCTCGGCCCGACTGGCCAGCCCGCGGATCCCAGCGATCCGCGGGCTTTTTCCGTTCGGCCCCGGGACATCGGAACAGGCGCGATCACCCACGAATCGGTGACGGAACGATCGCGGCCGCGCAGCATTCCTAGCCACCCCATTCGGGTTGTGGAGATAGCAATGCGTCGTCTGATCCTGGCATCCATGGTTGCCCTCACCGTTTCCGGCACGGCGTTCGCCGCCGAGAAGCAGACCACCCCGACCACGGCCGCGAAGTTCGTCCCTGTCCCGCAGGACGCGGTGCTGAGCTACAACCTGATCGGTCTGAACGTGATGGACGGCTCGAACAACAACGTCGGCGAGATCAAGGATCTCGCGATCGAGAACGGCAAGCTCAGCAGCTACATCCTCTCGGTCGGCGGCTTCCTCGGCATGGGCGAGCGCTACGTCTCGGTCGAGCCGTCTTCCGTGGCGCTCGGCTACGATGAGGGCGCGAAGAAGTGGAAGGCGATCATCGGCGCCACCAAGGACCAGCTCAAGGCGGCGCCCGAGTTCAAGTACGACGGCAAGTTCAAGCGCTAAACCTCAGCCTCGCGACGTTTCGCAGGCGCGTGGAAGCCCGCGGATCGAAGGATCCGCGGGCTTCCTCATGTTTCGATCTTCCCGTCGGCCAGAAAGGCGATCAGCGACGCGTTCACCGCCTCCGCCGCGTCGTGCTGGACCCAGTGGGTCGCCTCGGGAAACCATGCGATGCGGCCCGCATCGCAGAGCGCGAGGCTCGCCTCGGCGAGGCCGGATTTGAGCGCGTGATCGCGCCGCCCCCACAGGATCAGGGTCGGCATCGTGATCCGCGGCGCGGTGCCGGGCCGCTGAAGGCGTAGCGCCCGGTACCAGTTCAGCATCGCCGTCATCGCTCCGGGCCGGGCCCAGGCATCGGCGTAGCGATCCAGGTCCGCCGCGGTGAAGCTGCCCTTCCGCCCGGTCTTCGCCAGCGCCTGGCGCAGCACCGCACCGTCGTTCGCGGTCAGGCGCGTTTCGGGCAGGCGCGGGATCTGAAAGAAGCCGACATAGAGGCTGCGCAGCATCTGCGTCGGATGCCGCCGGACGTAGGGGCCGAAGACCGCCGGATGCGGCGCGTTGAGGATCGCCAGCCGCGCGATCCGCTCGGAATGGAACGAGGCCGTCCACCACGCGACGAGGCCGCCCCAATCGTGGCCGACGAGCCGGAACGTCGCGAAGCCGTAATGGTTGGCCAGCTCGATCACGTCGGCGGCGAGCCGGTCGAGATGGTAGGCGGCGAGGCCCTCGGGCTTGTCGCTGAGATTGTACCCGCGCTGGTCGGGCAGGACGAGGCGCAGGCCCGCCTCCGTCAGGGGGCCGATCTGGCGGCGCCAGCCGTACCAGAACTCGGGGAAGCCGTGCAGGACGATCGTCGGGAGCCCGTTCGCCGGACCGGCTTCCGCGACGTGCAGGCGGATGCTCGGCAGGGCGACCGACGACGTCCGGACCGATTCGAGCAAGGCGACCTCCCCTCGTCGCGCGTCGCGGGCGGCGGGACCCCTCGGCACCGCCGCCCCAGCGATGCCCTCAGCCTTCGCGAACGAAGATCATGGTCGAGAGCGGCGGGAGGGTCAGGCTCAGGGAATGACCCTGGCCGTGGCTCTCCGCCACGTCGGCCTCGCGGCCGCCCATGTTGCCCATGTTCGAGCCGCCGTAGATGCCGGCATCCGAGTTGAACGCCTCGCGATAGAAGCCGCCCGCCGGGACGCCGATGCGGTAGTTCTCGCGCGGCACGGGCGTGAAGTTCGAGACGACGATGGCGATCTCGCCCGCCTCGCGGCCCTTGCGGGCCCAGGCGATCACGCTGTTGTCCTGGTCGTCGGCCACCAGCCACTGGAAGCCCGCCGCCTCGGTGTCGCGGCTGTGCAATGCGGGCGTCGAGACGTAGAGCCGGTTCAGGTCGCGAATCACGTCCTTGACGCCGGCATGGGCGGGGTCGTCGAGCAGGTGCCAGTCGAGCGACTGGTTGTGGTTCCACTCGCGCTCCTGGCCGAACTCGCCGCCCATGAAGAGCAGCTTCTTGCCGGGATGCCCCCACATGAACCCGAAATAGGCGCGCAGGTTGGCGAACTTCTGCCAGCGGTCGCCGGGCATCTTGCCGAGCAGGGAGCCTTTCCCGTGCACCACCTCGTCGTGGGACAGCGGCAGGATGAAGTTCTCGGAGAAGGCGTAGAGCAGCCCGAAGGTCAGGTCGTGGTGGTGGTAGCGGCGGTGGATCGGGTCCGTCGAGACGAAGTTCAGGGTGTCGTGCATCCACCCCATGTTCCACTTGAAGCCGAAGCCGAGCCCGCCGGTGTAGGTCGGGTGCGAGACGCCGGGCCAGGAGGTGGATTCCTCGGCGACCGTGATCGTGCCGGGGGCGTGCGCGTAGGTCGCCTCGTTGGTCTTGCGCAGGAAGTTGATCGCGTCGAGGTTCTCGTTGCCGCCGTACTGGTTCGGGATCCACTCGCCCTGGCGGCGCGAGTAGTCGAGGTAGAGCATCGAAGCGACGGCATCCACGCGCAGGCCGTCGAGGTGGTAGTGCTCGAGCCAGAACCGGGCATTGGCGGCAAGGAACGTCGCGACCTCGGCCCGGCCGAAATTGTAGATGTAGGTGCCCCAATCCTGGTGGAAGCCCTGGCGCGGGTCGGCATGCTCGTAGAGGTGCGTGCCGTCGAACTGGCCGAGGCCGTGCGCGTCGAGCGGGAAGTGGCCGGGCACCCAGTCGAGCATCACGCCGATGCCGGCCTCGTGCGCCGCGTTCACGAAGGCCGCGAAGTCGTCGGGCGTGCCGTGCCGGCTCGTCGGCGCGAACAGCGAGACCGGCTGGTAGCCCCAGGAACCGTCGAACGGGAACTCGGTGATCGGCAGCATCTCGATATGGGTGAAGCCCATCTCCTTGACGTACGGGATCAGGCGCTCGCCCATCTCCTTGTAGGTCAGGTAGCGGTTGCCCTCGTCGGGCACGCGCGCCCACGAGCCGAGATGCACCTCATAGATCGAGATCGGGGCGTGGCGCGGGTCCTTGTCGCCGCGGGTCGCCATCCACTGCTTGTCGTGCCAGGCGGGCTCGCTGGTGCCCTGCAGCACGGAGGCCGTCTCCGGCGGGTGCTGCGCGGCGAAGGCGACCGGGTCGGCCTTCAGCGGCAGCAGCGCGCCGTCCGGGCCGCGGATCTCGAACTTGTAGTGCTGACCGGCCTTGAGGGCGGGCACGAACAGCTCCCACAGGCCGCCGTTCTGCCACAGGCGCATCGGATGGCGGCGGCCGTCCCACTCGTTGAAGTCGCCGACGACGCTGACGCGCCGGGCGTTCGGCGCCCACACCGCGAAGCGGAAGCCGTCGATGCCATCAAGGCAGCCGAGCTGCGCGCCGAGGATCTTGTAGACGAGGTTGGTCCCGACCTCGCGCAGGGTGTCGACGTCGTGCTGCTCCAGCGACGAGCCGAAGCCGTAGGGGTCGTGACGGCGGCGCTTGGCCCCGTCCCAGGTCTCGACCTCGATCTCGTAGAGCGGCCGGCCCTGGCTCTCGACCTTGGCGACCCAGAACCCGTCCGGGTGGCGCCGCTCGAACGGCACCGCCTCGCCGCCGACGATGAGCGCGGCGGACTTCGCCTCCGGCAGCACGGCGCGGACCTCCCAGGCTCCGGGCCCGACCTGATGCGGGCCGAGCACGCTGAACGCGTCGCCGTGGTTGGCCGCCATCACCGCCGCGATCGCATCGGGATGCACGCTGTGCGTCGTGCCCGCCTGCGCGGAGCCGGACGGGGCGACATTCGAGACCGGGTTCGTGTCCGACGGATCGGTGCGGGTCGCGAAGGTCTGGTCGATGGCCGTCATTCAGGTGCCTCTCTCGGGTGACCGAAGCGGCGTCCGAGAAGGTCGGACGGCTTCAGGTCGGTCAGTCTCCGCGCGCGCCGACGAAGCCGTTCTTGCCCCGTCGGCACGCGCATGGGATCAGGACGCCTTGGCGTCCTCCAGAATGGTCAGAACCCCACGGGCGGGGATTTCGATCCAGTCGGGGCGGTTGTTGGCCTCGTAATCGACCTCGTAGAGCGCCTTGGTCAGCAGGCAGAGGCGAAGCAGCCGGCCATGCGTCTCGGGGTCGGTCACGGCGGCGCGGCTTTCCGAGACCGCGGTCTCGTAGCCCTTCAGGAACGCCGCATCGATCATGCCACGCCACGCGAAGGCGGCGGTGCGCGCCCGATCCTCCGAATCCGCGAAGCGGCCGGCGATCTCGCGGGTCACCGTCTCGGCGCCGTAGGCGAACGAGCGCAGCATGCCCGCCACGTCGCGCAGCGGCGTCGACTTCGCCCGGCGCTCGTCGGCCGGACGCGAGGGCTCGCCCTCGAAGTCGACTAGCACCAGGTCGCCGCTCGACACCAGCACCTGCCCGAGATGGTAGTCGCCGTGGATCCGCGTCTTGAACGCGCCCTTCGGCGGGTCGCGGGTCAGCGACGCGATCAGGGCGTCGACCTCGCCACGACGCCCGGCGAGCGCGACGCTCGAAGGGCGGCCCGCATCGAGCCCGCGCTCGGCGATCGCCTTCAGGCCGCGGAAGGCCCGATCGGCCTGGTGCCGGGCATCGGCGCCGAGCACCGCCAGGTCGTCGGCGGTGAAGGGCTCCGCCGCGAAGGCCGCGTCGCCGGTCTCGATCGCGAAGGCGTTGTGCATCTCGGCGGTCCGCCGCCCGAGCAGGTCGGCCCAGCGCAGGTGATCGTGGAACGCCTCCGCCGGCGTCGGCGCCTCGCTCTCGGGGGCCAGCACCACGGTCTCGAAATCGCGGCGCAGGCCTTCGAGCATCACCGTCCAGGCGTCGCCCTGGTTGAGGACGAAGCTCTGCAGCACGGCGAGCGCCGTGCGCGTGCCGTCCTCGGCGACGTGCTCGAGGGTGCCGAGCAGCGCCGGCGTGTTCGGGAACTTGGCCTCCTCGGTGAGGAAGCGCCCGACCTCGACTTCCGGGTGCGTGCCCGGCTGCAGGCGGCGCAGCAGCTTGAGCATCATCTTCGCGCCGATGGCGATCGAGGTGTTGCTCTGCTCCGCCGAGAGCCGGCGGACGTCGCTCGCCTCGAACGGCACGCTGTGGTCGAAGGCCGAGGTCGAGGAGAACACGAGCTTGCCGCCCTCGGTCGGGATCTCGCGGCCGTCGCGCATCCCCTCGGCGAGGCAGATCGCGAAGTCCGGCGAGGCCGCCGCGCCGTAGAGCAGGCCGGTGCGCGGGCCGCGGCGCACGCGCGCCACGGCGAATTCGAGCAGGGTCTCGTCCTCGCGCCCCTCGTCGACGCCGACGGGGACGAAGTATTGCTGGCGCTCGCCGTTGGAGAGCTGGACGTCGAGGCGCGGCAGCAGGAAGCGGGCTTCGCCGCCGGCCTCCTTCACGGTCGCGCAGTCGACGACCTGCACGCTCTTGATCCGCGAGCCCTTGGCACCGAACCAGCGCCGGCTGGCGATGAAGGGCGGGATCACCGTGCGCTCGAAGGCGAGGCGCTCGCGACCGGCCATCAGGCTCTCGATGCCGCCGGTGAGCACCAGCGTGAACAGCTCGGGCGCCTCCTTCATCGGCCCGATCGTGCCGGTGTTCGCCGACGACAGCGAGAACCAGTAGAAGCCGTAGGATGGCAGGGTGAGCAGGTAGGGCAGCTCGCCGATCGGCGGGAACTCGGTTCCGCCGGTGAGCTCGATCGGCACGGCGCTGCGCAGCTCGGACAGGTCGAGCTGCACCGCCTGCGGCGCCCGCGACAGGTTGGCGACGCAGAGCACGCGCTCGCCCTCGAACTCGCGGATCCAGGCGAGCACCTTGCGGTTCGACGGATACAGGAACTGCATCGAGCCGCGGCCCAACGCGGTGCTGTTGTTGCGAATGGCGATCATCCGCCGCGTCCAGTTGAGCAGGCTGGTCTGCGACTGCGTCTGCGCCTCGACGTTGAGGGCGTCGAAGCCGTAGATCGGGTCCTGGATCGCCGGCAGGAACAACCGCTGCGGGTTGGCCCGCGAGAAGCCGCCGTTGCGATCGGGCGACCATTGCATCGGCGTGCGCACGCCGTCGCGATCGCCGAGGTAGATGTTGTCGCCCATGCCGATCTCGTCGCCGTAGTACAGCACCGGCGTGCCGGGCATCGACAGCACGAGGGACTTCATCAGCTCGATCTTGCGCCGGTCGTTCTCGAGCAGCGGCGCGAGCCGGCGGCGGATGCCGAGGTTGATGCGGGCGCGGCGCTCGGCGGCGTAGAACGACCACAGGTAGTCGCGCTCCTCCGCCGTCACCATCTCGAGCGTCAGCTCGTCGTGGTTGCGCAGGAAGATCGCCCACTGGCACCCTTCCGGGATCTCGGGCGTCTGGCGCATGATGTCGGTGATCGGGTGCCGGTCCTCGCGGGCGATCGCCATGTACATGCGCGGCATCAGCGGGAAGTGGAACGCCATGTGGCATTCGTCGCCGTCACCGAAATACTGCGCGGTCTCCTCCGGCCACTGGTTGGCTTCCGCCAGCAGCATCCGGTCGGGATAGCTCGCATCCAGCGCCGCGCGGATCGCCTTGATGACCGTGTGGGTCTCGGGCAGGTTCTCGCAGTTCGTGCCGTCCCGCTCGATCAGGTACGGGATCGCGTCGAGGCGCAGGCCGTCGACGCCCATGTCGAGCCAGTAGCGCATCGTCTCGATGACCGCTTCCAGCACCTTCGGGTTGTCGAAGTTCAGGTCGGGCTGGTGGCTGTAGAAGCGGTGCCAGAAATACTGCTTGGCGACCGGGTCCCAGGTCCAGTTCGAGGTCTCGGTGTCGAGGAAGATGATCCGCGTATCCGAATACGGCGTGTCGGTGTCCGACCACACGTAGAAGTCGCGCTCGGGCGATCCGGCCGGCGCCTCGCGGGCGCGCTGGAACCACGGATGCTGGTCCGAGGTGTGGTTGATGACCAGCTCGGTGATCACCCGCAGGCCGCGCTCGTGCGCGGCGTCCACGAAGCGCCGGAAGTCGGCCATCGTCCCGTAGGACGGGTTGACCTCCTCGTAGTCGGCGATGTCGTAGCCGTCGTCGCGCAGCGGGGACGGATAGAACGGCATCAGCCAGATGGCGGTGACGCCGAGGTCTCGGACATAATCCAGCCGCTGGGTAAGGCCCTCGAAATCCCCGATACCGTCGTTGTTCGAGTCGAAGAACGACTTGACGTGGATCTGGTAGATGATGGCGTCACGGTACCATTGCGGATCGCTGCGATCGATCATCGCGTCGTTGCCTCGCACGTCGGATTCAGGGGCGTTCGTGCCGGTCCCGCGCGAGGATGATCGTCGCGTGATCGGTGTGCGGCTGTAGAACCGCAGAATGGTGGCGACAGCGCGACCGACCGGGCCGATCGCGCTGGATTTCTGTTCACACGGGCAGCCTCAGCCCGCAACCCGCTTCGGACGGCTGAGCCGCCAGATGATGCACGAGCGCTCGACGGGATCGAGGGCGATGCGGTGCGACTTGCCGCGCAGCTCGAACGTGTAGCCGTCGAGCAGGTCCTCGACGGCGACCGCCCCGTCGTCGCCCTCGCCGAGCAGCCAGAGCGGCACCTCGTAGGTGCATTCCTGGCGGTTCTTGGGATCGAGGTTGACCATCACGAACACGCAGTTGTCGCGGTCGGGCGTCGTCTTGGCGTAGGCGATGATGCTGTCGTTGTAGGCCGCCGTGAACACGACGTTGCGGAAATCCCAGAGCGCGGGGTTCTCGCGACGGATGTGGTTGAGCTTGATGATGTGCTCGCGGATGTTGCCGGGCCGGTCGTAGTCCCAGGCCTTCAGCTCGTACTTCTCGGAGTTGAGGTACTCCTCCTTGCCGGGATAGGGCGCCGCCTCGCACATCTCGTAGCCGTTGTAGATGCCGTAGACCGACGACAGGGTCGCGGCCAGCGTCGCCCGCACGACGAAGCCGGCGCGGCCGCTCATCTGGAGGTAATGCGGGTTGATGTCGGGCGTGTTGGCGAAGAAGTTCGGCCGGTAGTACTCGCCCATCTCGCCCGCAAGCTCGGTCGCGTACTCGGTCAGCTCGGCCTTGGTGTTGCGCCAGGTGAAGTAGGTGTAGCTCTGCTGGTAACCGGCCTTGGCGAGCTTCTTCATCATCTTCGGCCGGGTGAAGGCTTCGGCGAGGAAGAGCGCGTCGGGATAGCGCCCGTTCACCTCCGCGATCACCCATTCCCAGAACGGGATCGGCTTGGTGTGCGGGTTGTCGACCCGGAAGATGCGCACGCCGCGGCTGCACCAGCCGAGCAGGATGTCGCGCAGCTCGATCCACAGCGACGGCAGCGCGCCGCCGTAGAAGTGCACGTTGGAGATGTCCTCGTACTTCTTCGGCGGGTTCTCGGCGAACTTCAGCG
This sequence comes from Methylobacterium sp. E-025, assembly GCF_022829705.1. NCBI lineage: Bacteria > Pseudomonadati > Pseudomonadota > Alphaproteobacteria > Hyphomicrobiales > Methylobacteriaceae > Methylobacterium > Methylobacterium sp. E-025. The sequence goes on along the minus strand of NZ_JAKSYR010000146.1, from coordinate 1,000 downwards.
TCCCGTCCGGGCGCCACTCGAACCACTCGGGATGGTTCTTGATCCAAGGATGGTCGGGCGAGCACTGGATCGCGAAGTCGAGCGCCACCTCCATGCCGTGGGCGTGGCTCGCCGCGACCAGGCGCTCGAAGTCGGCCAGCGTTCCGAGTTCGGGATGGACCGCCTCGTGGCCGCCCTCCTCGGTGCCGACCGCGTAGACCGAGCCGACGTCGCCCGGCAGCGCCTTCAGGGTGTTGTTCTTGCCCTTGCGGTTGGTGCGCCCGACGGGGTGGATCGGCGTAAAGTACAGCACGTCGAAGCCGAGCTCGCGGATCTCCGGCAGGCGGCGGATCACGTCGTCGAAGGTGCCGTGGCGATTCACGTCCATCGACTGCGAGCGCGGGAAGATCTCGTACCAGGCCGAGAACCGGGCCGCGAGCCGATCGGCGATCACCTGCGCCGTCACGGGGTAGCGCGAGGCGTTCACCCGCTCCGCGTTGCGGCGGACGAGGCTCGCCGCGTCGGGCACGAGGATGCGGTCGAGCTGGGCGGCCGAGCCGGTCTCCTCGGCGCCGAGCGCGGCGACGAGCGCCTGCAACCGCTCCTTGTCGCGCCCCTCGGCGAGGTCCGCCGCGGTCTGGACCAGGGTGACGCCCTCGATCGTCTCGAGGCGGACGTCGACGCCGGCGTCGCGCTTCTTCAGCGTATCGCGCATCCAGGACGAGAATCCGTCGCGCCAGCCCTCGATGGTGAACTCGTAGCGGGCGTTCTTCTCGAGCGGGAATTGCCCGGCCCAGCGGTCGTTGTCGACGAAGACCATCGGGTCCCGGCGCCATTCGCTCGCGCCGACGACGCGCGACAGGATCGCCGCGTTCAGGATCTCGTGACCGTCCGAGAAGATGTCGGCCTCGATCCGCAGGTTCTCGCCGACGACGCGCTTGACCGGAGAGCGGCCGCCGTCGAGTTCCGGCGTCACCGCCTCGATCACGACGCGGCCGGTGCCGTCCGGCGTTCCGCGGCT
>NZ_JAKSYR010000140.1:0-70127 GCF_022829705.1 Methylobacterium sp. E-025 | reverse complement strand
CCCTGTGAGATCAGCACATCCGCCTGCCGCAGCTTAGCAACAATCTCCTCGGGCTTCGGGTGCTTTGCCATCTTGTCCGTCCTCCAGGCTCAAAAGCCATACCAAAGAGCGGACCACTTCAAAGGGAGCTGACCACACGCGGGAGGCAGGCTGGTGAAAATTACAGGTGTTTGCCCGGACAAACACCTTCGAGCCGTTCGATACGTGTTCGGCCGGTGCTCGCACATGCGTCGGGCCGATCGCGCGAAGAGCCAGGAGGCGGACGCACCGCCTCCCGTGTCGGTACCCGAGCGCGTCCGGCGCCGTCAGGTTCTCTGCACGGAATGGATGGTGTCGGAGGCCTTCCTGTCAGCCGAGGCTCGAGCCGCAAGAGCGTTCCTCAGTTGCCCTTCGAGCTGGGCGCGTTCGCGTTTGGTCAGCAGGCAGTGGGCGAGTTCGGCGCGCAGTTCCGCGATGTGGTCGATAGGGGACATTTTGTGTTCCTCTCGTCATGTGAAGACGAGAGCGCGCACGGGCTCGTGTCGAGCCGGGTCAAGGATCGCGGAGTGACCGGCGGAGCCGGCGAGTGGGGGAGCCGAAATGCGTGAGCATTTCGGGGGAACCGCTCGTCCTTGAGGCGGATCGATCCGGGGCCGTATCCTGGGCGGACTGAGCAAACCTCCCGGTTCAGGATAGAGCGCCCGCGCGAAGGATCGTCACCGCGTGAGCGGCCGAAACGTGACGCGAAGCGGCGCGGTTCGGGGAGGGGCTGCAAGCCCCGAGTAGAGCCTGACCGTCTCGCCGAAGGACAGACGGACGCGCCCTCACGGGCCCTGCAACCTGGCTCACCGCCACAGTCCGAAAAGGTGTCCCGGGTCCTCCCGACGACGGAAGCTTCACTCCGAGCGGTGCCGATGATCCAATTGCATTGATCCTCGCCGGGGCTATCTCGACGTCGTCCCGAGCCAGGGCGGTGTGACCCGTGGGACCTGCTGTGCCCTGACCTCATCCAACAAGGTCAGCCGCCTGCCACAGGACCCGCGCCATCGTGTTCCGGGCCAGTGAGACTTTGGTCCTGGCTCGTAAGGCGGTCCTTAATAGAGACGTGGATGTCAGAGGCGTGTCCGACGCTGGCCTTGCTCCACTACCCATCAGGTTGGAACGATGCACCTACGAACCGGCTGGTGGCTCAGCTGTCCCCTTTCGCTCATGGGGCGAGTACGCCATCCTTCCCCATCGGCGATTGGAGAAGGTCGGTCGCTTGTCGTCCATGCGGATCGGGCTCGCCGACGCTTCATTCGCCGTCATTGAGCCTTAGGGACCCTGTAGGCGGCATTGCGGTCACGCTTGCCGACGGCCACCACGACGACCAGGAGCGGGCCGTCACGTCCTTCGTAGACGAGCCGGTATCCCGCGCTTATCAGCTTGATCTTGTACCGGTCCTTGCTGCGCGATAGCTTCGCGGACGGTATTCGCGGTTCCACAAGCCGCTGCGTGAGCATTGCCTTGAACTAATCCTGCTTGTTGCTGTCGAGCTTGTGCCATTCCTTCAGGGCCGGGACGAGGAACCCAAGCTCTCGGCATCCTCCAGACGCTCCATCATCGCCTCGTACAAGCGCGCGAGCACGCAGTAGTACAATGCTGGCTCGTTCCAGTTCAGGATCGCCACCGGAGCACTCTCCCTGGCCGCCACGGTGCCCATCGGGTTTCTCTTTAGCTCGGAGACGCTGGCCGTCATCTCAGCAAAAATAAGGCTCGCCATCGTGCTCTTCAGGGTCTGCTTATCGGCACCCTAAATAGACTCGTGCTCCCACCCTTCAACGACAGCGCTCTTGTCAACGGCTCGCCGACTACGAGGTAGGTTCCAGACAGAACTCCTCATGTAGCGTCTTCCGAATCTCCGTGTGACCGCCTCCGCCGTTTCGTACCTGAGCTGCTCCAGCATCAGCGACCGCGGAATGAACCATAGCCTCCGTGACACCGTCGGCGTTCGTCGCCAAACGAAGGATTACCCCGGCAGGAGATCCTCCAACCTCGGCCCATGGGTCAGCATGGCGGTCTGTCCTTTTCTTGCGTTTGCGGGCGCACTTGCCATGATTTCGGTCAAACGTTGGCGCCCTTAGGCTCGCCGGCGCCCCCCCCTCCCCTGCTCCCAGCTTTGGCATCAGCGCCATCAGCATCGGTCCGAGCGAGAATTTGCCGACCTTGGCTAGATCGGTAAGCTTGCGCAGGTAGGCCCCCGCCGAGTTGATGGCAGTCCCCTTCTGCAGGATGCAGGCGATGACCACGCACGCCTGTTCTTCCCCGAGCGCGCTCTTCGCCTCTTCCCAGGCGCTCGGACTGACACCGAGGGTTCGTCGGACAAGATCCGCTGTTGTCGCAAGGTCGGACCAGGTCGCGATGCCGTGGCGAGCGTAAAGCGCCCGAAATCGGTGGGCAGTTGCTTCGGAGACGCTGGCCGACCCACGCGACGTGCACGGGTGGCGTGTATGCGACGACCCGAAGCCGGGCCGTCGTTTCTCGCGACACCGCCTAGGTCACCCTCGGTCGAGTGGCTGGGCAACACACGCGATGCTATGGCGAGCCTGAATGACTGCTCCCCACGTGTTCCAGACGTAGGTCACTGCCTTACCAAGCCGCCTGCAAGCGGACATTCCCGGCTTCTGCAAAGGGTCGATAGTAACCTGAACGATTTGTCGGGGATCCGCCCATTTGACCGGCGATCGATTTAACCGCAGGTCCGCTGGCGAAAAATGTTTGCATTTCTGTCGGTAAACCGTGTCGGCTATTCAAACGTCGGCAAAACGTGCGCCTCTGATGGTGGTAGCGGCGATGCTCGCTCGTCCGGTTTGGCGCATCGCGCTACCGAAACCAGCAAGAGGGCTTTCGGCCAACTCCATCCGTACGGAGCTAGCTCGCTCAATGTCCGCTTCTGGGCATCGCCTCAGGGATCCGGAACGACCGGGTTGGGTGGGGAGCGGACCCTGATCCTTCGCCCTGAAGCGGACGTTCCGCCTCCGACCCGACCTTGCCGTCCATGCGCGATCGCGCGGCTCCCTGAAACGGACGTATGTTCCGCCGTGTCTTCAGCAGCTTCTGGAACCTCTCGCAACACTCCCGCTGCGCCGTCCTTCAAAGCAGGGAAAGGGCGCCATCCGACGCCCCATCCCCTCGTATCGGGCAGCCCGTAATCAGCGTTCCGGATAAGGGTCCCTGGACTTCCCGAACATGATCCGGTGGCGCATCTCGCGGAAGGTGCCCTCGGCATCGTTCTCCTGGGTGAGAAGAGAGACGACGACCGCCACGATGAAGGATACCGGCATGCTGATGATGGCCGGGTTCTTCATCGGGACGAACCACCACGCGCGCGAGACGTCAATCAAGGTCTTTCCGAGCACGTCCACTTGAACCGTGGGCGACAGCCAGATCATCAGGAGAGAAGAGAATGTCCCGACCAGGATGCTGGCGACAGCTGCAGGGGTCGTGAACCGCTTCCAAGTGATGGACAGAAGCAGCGCGGGGAAGTTCGCTGAGGCCGCGACGGCGAAGGCGAGCCCGGCCATAAACGCGACGTTCTGGCCCTCGAAGACGATGCCCAGGAACACCGCCAGCGCGGCGATGGCCACCGTCGCGATCCGAGCGACCTTGAGTTGCTCGCGCTCGGAGGAATGCCCCTGGCGAACCACGTTGACCCAGAGGTCGTGGCAGACCGTCGCCACCCCGGACAGGGTCAGTCCGGCGACGACGGCGAGCATCGTCGCGAAGGCCACGGCACAGATGAAACCGAAGAAGCCGGGGCCGCCGACCGTCAGGGCCAGGAGAGGCGCGGCCATGTTGCCGCCGCCCCCCGCCTTGGACACGACTTCGGGACCGACAAGGACCATCGCCCCGAAGCCGATCACGAAAACGAGGAGGTGGAACGAACCGATGATGCCGGTGGCATAGAGGATCGACATCCGGGCCTCTTTCACGTCCGGCACTGTGAACGCTCGCATCAGGACGTGGGGCAGTGCGGCGGTTCCGAACATCAGTCCGACGCCCAGCGAGATCGCGTCCCAGCCGCTGCCGGCGACCTTGGTGCCCGGCTGGAGCACGCGGTCGCCGTACTTCTCGGCTGCGGCCGCGAAGAGGTGCAGCGGGTTCATGTCAAAGTGCGCCAGCACCAGAAGCGCCAGGATCAGGCCGCCAATGGACAGCAGCACGGCCTTGATGACCTGCACCCAGGTCGTCGCCAGCATGCCGCCGAACAGCACGTAGACGAGCATCGCCGTCCCGACCACGACGACCGAGGCGTTGTAGGGAAGCCCGAACAGGAGTTTGATCAGCGAGCCCGTCGCGACCATCTGGGCGATCAGGTAGAGCAGGATGACGGTCAGCGTTCCGATGGCCGCGGCCGTCCGCACCGGCCGCTGACGCAGGCGGTAGGCGACCACGTCGGCGAAGGTGAACTTGCCGAGATTGCGCAGGGGCTCGATGATCAGGAACGAGATGATCGGCCAGCCGACCAGAAAGCCGATGGAGTAGATCAGCCCGTCGAAGCCGTTCGAGGTGATGATGCCGGCGATGCCCAGCAGAGCCGCGGCACTCAGGAAGTCGCCGGCCAGCGCCCAGCCGTTCTGCCAGGCCGTGATCTGCCCGTCGGCGGCGAAGAACTGCTCGGTCGTCCGCGTCCGCCTTGCGGCCCAGTAGGTGATGCCGAGCGTCAGCGCCATGAAGACGAAGAAGAAGGTGACGGCGAGTGGATTGTTCACGGCTTGCATCGGACCCGCCCCTCAGTTCGTGATGCGGCGCACGGCCGGGTCATAGAAGCGGTTCGCCCAGACGACGTAGGCGAGGCAGAGCGCGAAGGAGCCGACGATGACGCCGGCCCCGAGCAGGATGCAGAGGGAGAGACCTGGGACGAGGATCGTGCCGAGCGTCGGCTTCGCGAAGGCGAACATCCCCATGAACGCGAAGTACATCACGATCATCACGACGCTCAGCGCCGTGGCGACCCGCGCTCTCCTTCTCGAGAGATCTAGAATTCTGTGATCGTGCTGGGAGATGGGATCGCTATCGCGCGAAAGCATGCTGAATTTCCGTCCGCTGGGGTTGGGTTCGAGAGGAAGAGCTTCTGAACTCAGGTCTTCGGAAATCACGCAGCCTTGCCGTGGGAGCCGGCCGCGTCGAGACGCCTCAATTGCCGTGGCGCCGCAGCGGAGGCGCCGCGGCTTGGTCGCCGCCTTCATGCCCCGACCATGCGAGCACCGGACCGAAGGTGCCCGGGTCGCCGCCTCCGCGGTCGGCACCTTGCGCCGCCGGAGGTGCGGCTGCGGCCTCGAAGCTGATTGGCTCGCGCGGCGTCCGATCGACCTTGACCTGGAAGATGTCGAAACGGTTGTAGTAGCCGACCACGTCGTGGAACTGCTTGGGCTCCACGCAGGCCGCGACGTCGATGTCGGCATAGACGATGGTCTCGGCCCCCTGATGCGGCTCAACGACATGCGATCCCGTCGGGTCCAGGACCATGGAGACCCCCGCAGGCGTCCGCTCGACGATGTCGGCCAGGGCGGCGTCGCCGTCACACAGGACCGATCTCGCAGCCTCGTCGAGGACGGCGGAGCAGACGATATTGAAGACTTTGGCTTCGAAGGCGTGGGCCCCGGCGCGGATCTCGATGGCCCGCTTCAGATCGTAGGCCGCGCTCTCGCCCGGCCGGCGGGTCGGCCACGCCGGCGGGTAGGTCGAGATGTGGACCTGCTCGCCCTGGGCCATCAGGGCGTAGCGGGCCAAGGGGTTCGTGTTCTCGCCACAGATCAGCATGCCCACCCGCCCGATCTCGGTCTGAGTCACGCGCAAGCCGCGGGCGTCGCCGTTCGCCCAGACGAGCTTCTCGTAGAATGTCGGGACCAGCTTGCGGTGATGGTTGAGGATGGCGCCGTCGCGCCCGATCAACACGTTCGAATTCCAGAGGCAGCCGACGCTGGCCTCGGTGCTCTCGCTGAACCCGAGGGAGACGACGACGCCGTGTCGCCGGGCGGCGGCACGCACCGCGCCGATCTCCACCCCGTCGAGACGGACGGATTGGGCGGCCAGTCGCTTGAAAAGGTCATGGTTGTGGATCGGCGCGCGCAGGGCGACCCAGAGGGGAAAGCCCGGCATGTACCCCTCGGGGAAGACGATGAGGTCCGCACCCGCGCGAGCCGCTTCGCCGATCAGCGCCACGGCCTTCTCGGCCGAGCCGGCGCTGTCGAGGTAGACCGGCGCGACGTGACAGGCGGCGGCCTTGAACTGCGGGTATTCGGCGGGCATTCGTGCGGCTCCAATTCCAGGGATACCGCCGTTTCAACAGAGACCCGCCGTCCGGCGAAGGCCGGAAATACGCAACGCGCGGTGCGGTGATGCCGCCCTATGCTCAAAATTCGTTCAAATAGGCTGCCTCATCGGTGAACAGGTCGGTGAGGAAGCGGGTGACCGCACGAACCCGGCCGACGCATTCGATGTCTTCGTGCACACCGAGGTAGAGGTCGCGGCGCACCACCACCTCGTCCGGAAGCACGGGCACCAGCGCCGGGTTGGTCTTGGCCGAGAACAGCGGCAGCAGGCAGATGCCCGCGCCTGCCGCGACGGCCGTCTGCTGGGCGGCCATGCTGGTGGAGCGGAAGACGACGTTCGAGGGTGTCAGGACTTCCAACAGCCAGTGGACCGGGCTGATGGCGACCAGATCGTCGACGTAGTCGACGAAGTCGTGGTCCTGGAGCTCTGCGCGCGTCGCCGGGCGGCCGCGGCCGAGCAGGTAACGCTCCGATGAGAACAGGGCCAGGCGGAATTCGCCGACTTTCTTGATACGGAGTCGCTGACCTTGTGGCGGCACGAACGACACCGAGATGTCGGCCTCCCGCTTGGTCAGGTTGATGAGGTGCCGCTCGGTTACGAGCTCGACGACGACGTCCGGTACCGCTGCTGCGAGCTCGATGAACTTGGCCGCGAGATAGAACGCGGCGATGCCCTCCATGCTCGCGACACGGACACGTCCGATCGGCTGGGCGATGTCCTGTAGCCCGAGCGCTTCCGGGACCGAGACCATCTTCTGCTCGATGGCCTCAGCGATCACGAACAGCTTGTGGCCGGCCTCGGTCAACGCGAAGCCGTCCGAATTACGGTTGAACAGGCGAGAATCCAGGTTGCGCTCCAACTCGGCGATGCGGCGGCTCACCGTCGTATGGTCGACCTTGAGGCGGCGCGCAGCTGGCATGAGCCGGCCGTGTCGGGCGAGTTCCAGGAAGAAGGTTAAGTCATTCCAATCGAACATGCCGTTCCCTTAGCCGGTCGGAGCGTAGCTCGTTCCCTCAAGCCGCGGAAGGCGCTGGCTCAGGGCCGTGCCCGACCACGTTGGGTCGGGTCGACGCCTTTGTTGCCACCACCGGCGCGGTGATCCACGAGGGCGGTACCCGGGCCTGCTACGTGCCGGTCACTGACACGATCCACCTGCCGCCCCACGCCGCCTTCTAGACGCCCACCGGCTACGCCGGCACTCTGGCCCATGACTCGTGCACTGGACCGGCGCCCCGCACCGCCTCGACCGCGACCTCACCGGTCGGTTCGGCGGCCGCGCCTACGCTGCTGAGGAGCTGGTGGCCGAGCTCGGCGCCGCCTTCGTCCTGGCCGACCTCGGGCTTGCGCGCACGCCCCACCCGGACCACGCAGCCTATCGTGCCTTCTGGGCGCCCCTGCTGCGCGCCGACCATCGGGCGCTGGCCACGGCCGCCGCCTAGGGCTCGCGCGCCGCGGACTACCTCGCTGCGCTGCAGCTGGTCGGTCGGGAGGCACCGGCGATACAGGATGAAGAGAGTACCATGACAGCCCCCTACCAGAGGCTGCACCGCCCCGGACGCGCATGCGCATGACCACCGTGGGCATCGAGAAGGCGCGCGGAGCATGAGCCCGGCGCCTCCTTTTCCGGCCGCGTCCTTGATGCGCTCCACCCCGCCCCCACCGGCAAAGACCAGGCCGGCGGCGGCACGACGCCGGTCACGTGCATGGCGAGGCCGGCTCGATGCGTACGTGGCCGCGCTCATCGCGCTCGATCGGATGGACGATGCGGCGGCGATAGAGCGTTTCAGGCCTCTGTAATGTGTGGTTGGCCTGTACAAGTTGGGCGCCTCAGCGCCGCTCGGTTCGAGTCCATGAATTCGGGCAGTCACGGCGCCGGCGTCGAAACATTAGGGGCGTAGAACCGAGTCAGACGAGCGCCGAAAGTCTAACCGTTCCGGTCAACCCTATCGGACACGGGAGGGATCGATCACCAGAATATACTCGCAGGCTTCGGTTCCAACATTGCTGAACGCGTGTCCGGCATCGGCCTCAAAGTACAGGCTGTCGCCGGCCTCGGCAATGACGGTGCGGGTGCCGATCACCGCGCGGAGGCGGCCCCGGAGGACGTAGATGTATTCCGAGACGCCGCGGCGGTGAGCGGTGAACTCGCCTGTGCCGGCACCGGGCGGAAGGGTGTTGAGCACCAAATCGATGCCCCGCCCCGGCAGGACCGGCGACAGGCAGCGCCGCAGGAAGCCGGATTCCTCGTCCCGCAGGACCGGCTGACGGCGCGCGGGGATGAGCAGCACCTCGAGATCGGTCGCAGGCGCCATCAGGCGCGAGAAGGTGACGCCCAGCGCTTCGGCCAGACGCGAGAGCACCACGGTGGACGGCACCGCCTCGGCGCGCTCGATCTTGGAGATCATTGAGCGGCTGACGCCCGATCGCGCCGCGAGCGCCTCCAGCGACAGGTCGAGTTCCCGGCGGCGGCGGCGGATCTCCTCCGAGACGTGCATTTGAGAACCCGTCTCCGCCGCGATCTGCGCCGGGGCGACCGTCTCCCTCACCGACATGCCGTCTCCTGTTCCCCATCAGCCCGATAACCTCGACGGACCGGACGTACGGACACCTTTTGACCGCTGACTAGATCATCGCCTCGACTTTTGCACTCGACCGCACCCGTAGGAAGCTGCCGCTGTCGAGCGGCGAGATTTGAGGGGCACCGATGTCCGGGGCCGCATGGTTCCGTCGACCGATCGGCGCTGCAACATCTGGCACGTCGCTTGCCTCCACTAGACTGGAAATATCTCCAATACGATGGAGGCTTTGCGATGGCCAGTGCGGCGACAGCGATGGAGGCCGGCCTCGGCCCCGACCGGAGCGACGTGTCCCTCGCGGACCGACGACAGATCGTCTGGTCGAGCGTGATCGGCACCACGGTCGAGTGGTACGACTTCCTGATCTACGGCACAGCGAGCGCGCTGGTGTTCAACAAGCTCTTCTTCCCGAGCGTCGATCCAGTGGTCGGCACGATCGCCGCTTTCGGATCCTACGCGGTGGGCTTCCTCGCCCGCCCCCTCGGCGGGATCGTCTTCGGCCATTTCGGCGACAAGATCGGCCGCAAGGCCATGCTGTCCCTAACGATCATCATCATGGGGCTCGGCACGTTCCTGATCGGCTGCCTGCCAACCTATGCGCAGATCGGACTCTGGGCTCCGATCCTCCTCGTCACGCTTCGCCTCGTCCAGGGCATCGGCATCGGCGGCGAATGGGGCGGCGCGGTCCTGATGGTGGTGGAGAGCGTGCCTACCGAGCGGCGCGGCTTTTTCGGGAGCATCGTCCAGCTCGGCTACCCGCTCGGCGTCATCCTTTCGATCGGGGCGTTCGCGCTGGCGGGCCTCATGCCCGAGGCGGAGTTCCTGGCCTGGGGCTGGCGCCTCCCGTTCCTGGCGAGCGCGTTCCTGGTGTTCGTGGGCCTCTTCATCCGGCTCCGGCTGCACGAGACGCCCTCGTTCAAGCGCGTGAAGCAGCAGGCCGCGTTCGCCAAGATCCCAGTCATGGAAATCCTGACGGAGCATCCTCGAACCTTCTTGAAGGCCGTCGGCCTGAAGGTGTCGGAGATCGCCTACGTCAGCGTCGTCACCGTATTCTCGATCTCGTACGTGACGGGAAAGCTCGGCCTGCCCCGCGGCGTCGTCCTCAACGGAATCCTGATCGCCGCCATTATCGAGCTCTTCACGATCCCGGCGTTCGGATGGCTCTCGGACCGCTTCGGACGGCGACCACTGTTCGTGGCCGCCTGCGTGTTCTCCATCGTCTTCGCTTTCCCGCTGTTCCAGCTCCTCGACACCCGCGACCCGACGATCATCACCCTCACGATCGCGGTCGCCCTGAGCTTCGGCCAAGGCATCATGTTCGGGACGGGGGCCGCCTGGATGTCGGAACTGTTCGACGCCCGGTTGCGCTACAGCGGCGCCTCCCTCGGCTTCCAGGTCGGGGCGGCGCTCAGCGGCGGCTTCACGCCGCTCATCGCGGCGGCCCTGCTGACCTGGGCCTCGGGCGCGACCTGGCCGATCTCGATCTACCTGATCGTGCTGGCCTGCGTGACGCTGCTGGCGGCACTCTCGGCGCCCGAGACGGCGCGCTGTCAGATTGATTAGACGGATCCACCGCAGCGGATCACCGCGGCGCCGAGGGTTCTCCGGTCCGCCAAGGGCTTCCAAATCGGTGGATTTTCTTCCAGGATCATGGATGACGGCTGGCGCCGGAGCCGGCCTCGTGGAGGACGAATGGACAGGACGATCATCAAGACGGACAAGGCTGCGCCCGCGGCCGGTCCCTACGCCCAAGCGACCCGGGTTGGCGATCTCGTCTTCGCCTCCGGCCAGCTTCCGATCGACCGCGAGACGGGTGCGTTCCCCGAGGGCGTCGAAGCTCAGACCCGGTGTTCACTCGCCAACCTCGCGGCGGTCCTCGAAGCCGGTGGCGCGAGCCTCGCCACGATCGCCAAGACGACCGTGTTCCTGAAGGACATGAACGACTTCGCCGCGATGAACGCGGTCTATGCAGAGCATTTCCCGGGCGACGCCCCGGCCCGCTCCACGATCGAGGTCGCCCGACTGCCGCGCGACGCACTGGTCGAGATCGAGGCGATCGCCCTCGCGACACGGTAGGAGGACGCCGAATGACCGATTTGTCACCCCCGCGCATGGTCGAGGCCTTCGCCCATCCAGCCGGTTCGATCGCCGTCGGCGTGCCCGGCGGCGCGGTCGGCTGGCGGGGCACGCTGCTCGCCATCCACATCGCCTCGGCGGCAAGCTACGAGATGGAGGAACTCGCCGAGGCGCGGTGCGTCGCTGGCCGCGGCATCGAGGGCGACCGCTACTATCTCGGCTCCGGCACCTACTCGCCCAAGCCCGACACCCGTGAGGTGACGCTGATCGAGCAGGAAGCGCTGGACGCGATCAACCGCAATGACCCGCCGCTGCAAGCCGGGCCGCTACAGATCGCGCCCATCGACCACCGTCGGAACCTGACCGTGCGCGGGGTGCCGCTCAATCACCTCGTCGGCCGTCGCTTCCGGGTGGGTGAGGTGATTCTGCGCGGCGGGCGGCTGAACTTCCCGTGCAAGTATCTGGAGGAGTTGCTCGGCCTGCCGGTCTACCTGCCGCTCTACAACCGCTCCGGGCTCAATTGCGGGGTCGAGCGCGGCGGCGTCCTGCGCCCCGGCGATCCCATCGAAATGCTGGACTAGGCCGTGAACGCGCGCCTCGTCATGAAGCTGCAGGTCGCGGCGGCCGTCGCGACTACGCCGGACGTGTTGCACCTCACCCTGGTTCATCCGCGCCGGCCGGAACTCCCGGCCTGGACGGCGGGCGCCCACGTCGACCTGCGTCTCCCCGACGGGCGCGTGCGCCAATACTCGCTGTGCGGCGACCCGGCCGATCGCGGCCGCTACGAGATCGCGGTCAAGCACGAGACGCCGGGGCGCGGCGGCTCGGCCTGGGTGCACGGCAACCTCGCGCCCGGGGCTGTTGCGGACGTCTCGGCGCCGCGCAACAACTTTCCCCTGGCGACGGGCGCACAGCGGCATGTCCTGGTGGCGGGCGGCATCGGTGCGACGCCGCTCCTCGCCATGGCACGCACGCTGTCGGCTCACGGTGCCGATTTTGAGCTCCATCTTTGCGCGCGCTCCATGATTCATGCACCGCTTCTGGCAGACCTGCGAACTGTCTGCGGGCCGCGCCTGCACGACTGGTTTTCCGAGGAAGGCCGGCGCTTCGATCCGGCGCTCCTGCGCGGCCCCGACGCGAACACCCATGTCTACGCTTGCGGTCCTCGCCGCCTCACTGAGGCCGTGCAGGCGGCGCTCGCCGCAAATGGCTGGCCGCCCGAGCAAGTCCATGTCGAGCACTTCGCCGCCGTCTCAGACGAAAACTTCAAGCCGGAACCATTCGGCGCGCGGATCGCCTCCACCGGCGCTGTACTCCACGTGCCGGCGGACCGTTCGCTCCTCGATGTGCTGCGCGAACACGGTTTCTCCCTGCCCTCCTCGTGCGAACTCGGTGTCTGCGGCGCCTGCGAATGCGGCTACCGCGACGGCACGGTGATCCACCGCGATGCGGTGCTCCCGATCGGGAAACGCCAGGATCGGATGACCCCGTGTGTCTCGCGCGCCCGCGTCGGCGTGACTCTGGACCTTTGACGGGCCCGCGATGGATCGACGGGGCGTTCGCGTGACGGTCGAGGGGAAAATTCCAAGAATAGGTCACGAAGCAGTCGTAAGCTGCTCACGATATGGGCGGCAAGGGGATATTTTATGCTAAACCACTGATGCTCATCAATTTTGTTGGCGCTTCCCTGAAAGCCTGGCTACGTTGGCTGGGTCTCGTGGGCTGATCACGAGGCTGCCGTGAGGTGGTGAAGATGCCGCGCAAGTCTGAGGACGGAGCCTTCTCGCGCCAACCGGACGTCCTGACGGTGCCCCCGGCGACCCTGCGCGGGAACCAAGCCTACGACGTTCTGCGCCGCGCGATCGTCTCGTGCCGGATCCTGCCGGGCATGCGCTTCACCGAGGCCGAAGTGATGGAGCGTTACGAACTCGGCAAGGCGAGTTGCCGGATTGCGCTGCAACGGCTGATCCAGGAGGGCTTCGTCGCTTCGATGCCGCGGCAGGGCTACCGGGCGGCCCCCGTCACCGTGAGGGATGTCGACGAGGTTTTCGCGCTCCGCGTTGTCCTCGAGCCGCTGGCCGCGCGGGGGGCAGCCGGCCGCGTAAACCGGGCCCAGCTCGAACGGCTGGAGCGGGCCTGCCGCGACCGTGCCGTGACCGACGTCGGCAACCAGATCGACTTCTTCCTCGAAGCCAACCGCAGCTTCCACATGGCGATCGCGGTCTCGGCCGGTAACCAGCGCCTGTGCCGGACGCTGTCGGGCCTCCTCGACGAGATGACCCGGCTCGTTGCGCTGGGGTTCGGCGTGCAGGGCGTCCGGCCGAACATCGAGAATGACCACAGCCTGATGATCGAATGCCTAGTCGCCGGCGATGCCGACGGAGCAGAAGATGTGGCGCGCCGTCACGTCGAGACGTTCCGCGAGATGACGATGCAAAAGGTCGTCCAGAGCCTTCGTGATACCGCCGCCCTCGTGCCGATCGATGCGGCGCTCCAGAGCGGCGACGGCTCCGCATGAGCGTCGTTTCAATCAGGGGCGTGAACAAATGGTTCGACCGGCGCGAGGGCGAGCCACTCCATGTTCTGCAGAACATCGACATCGAGGTGCCGGCGAGGGCGATCGTCGCGCTGCTCGGAGCCTCAGGATGCGGCAAGAGTACCCTCCTGAACATCATCGCCGGACTGATCCCGCCCGACAGCGGAACCGTGCTTCTCGACGATGTGCCGTCCGCCGAATTCCGGAACTGGCACTCGATGACCTACATGTTCCAGGAGGATCGGCTGCTGCCCTGGCGCACGGCGGCCCAGAACGTCGCGTTCGGGCTCGAGGCTGAGAGCCTTCCCGCGACGGAGCGGCGCCGGCGCGCCCGCGAGACGTTGGCCCTCGTCGGGCTCGCCGGCTTTGAGGACGTCTATCCGCACGAGTTGTCCGGCGGCATGCGCAGCCGCGTCGCCCTCGCGCGCAGCCTCGTAACCGAGCCGGCGATCCTCCTGATGGACGAGCCGTTCTCCAAGCTCGACCCGTCGATCCGGGCGCAGATGCATGCCGAGGTCCTGCGCATCGCGAGCCTGCGGAAGATGACGCTGATCTTCGTCACCCACGACGTCGAGGAGGCGATCGTCCTCGCCGACCACGTCGTCGTCTTGCATCCGCGTCCCGGGCGCGTCGGCGAGGCGCGTGCGATTGATCTGCCCTATCCGCGCAACCCGCTGGCGCCGGACGTCGCCGAGGCGGTGCGCGGCCTGCGCCTCGCCCTCGCAGGCTTGAGTCCCGCGTCATGCTAGAGCGGACGCCCCCACCCTTGCGCACGCCGCCATCCCTCCGCGCGACGCGCCGCGCCGCGACCAGATCGCGTCGCCTGCGCCTCGTCGCGATGCGCTTCGGCCTGATCGCTCTCGGGCTGGCCGCCTGGCAGGCGGCATCACTGCACGCGCCGAGCTTCGTCCTGCCGAGCCCCGCCCGAGTCTGGAGCGCGTGGTGCGCGCTCGTCGCCTCGAAGAGCTTTGCCTCCGACCTCGGCATCACCTTCGGCCGCGTCGCATCCGGCTTCGCGCTGGCCGCTTTGGTCGGGCTTCCGCTCGGACTGCTGCTCGGTGCGAGCCGGGCGCTGGGCGCGTTCTTCGAACCAGTCCTGACGGTTGTGAACACGGTTTCCTCGACCATCTGGGCGATCTTCGCGCTGATCTGGTTCGGGCTGTCGAACTGGACCACGATCTTCGTGGTGTTCATGACCGCGATGCCGCTGATCCTGACCAACGTCTGGCAGGGCACGCGGACGGTGAACGCCGACTACCTCGAACTCGCGCGCACCTTCCGCATGCCGCGGTGGAAAGTGCTCTTCAAGGTCTATCTCCCGACGATCCTGCCGTCGTTCTTCTCGGGCGCACGCCTCGCCTTCGGGTTCGGCGCACGCGTCAGCCTGGTGGCCGAGTCCCTCGGGGCCAGCAGCGGCATCGGCTACCGCCTGCGGCAGGCCGCCGACCTCGTCCAGACCGATCAGGTCTTCGCGTGGACGCTCACCCTAGTCACGCTGATGATCGGGCTTGAATCCCTCGTGCTGAAGCCCCTGGAGCGGCGTCTCTTCGCCTGGAAGCGGACCGCGCAGACATGACCATCGCCCTTCGCCACCGCCCCCACGGTGCCTTCGACCGCGACGACCACGACCTTTGGAGACGTGCCTCGATGACCGTGATGAAACGCGTCGGCCTGGTCGCCGCAGCCCTCGCGAGCCTTGCCGCCGCACCATGCCCCGCACGCGCCGAGACCGTGCGGATCGGCTACTGGAGTTCCGGGGTGAGCCTCGGCTTCGGGGCCGTCCTCGAAGCCGGCAAGTTCATGGAGAAGGAAGGGCTCACCGTCGAGTACCTCAAGTTCCCGGACGTGAACGCGCCGACCAAGGCCATGGCCGCGGGCGCGATCGATTTCGCCATCGCTGCCAGCGCGGGAACGTCCTTCAGCGTCGCCTCCGACGGCCTCCCCCTCAGCATCGTGCTGGCGACCCAGGTGGCCGACCTCGACTTCGTCGTCCCGGAAGCCTCGCCGATCCGGACGATGGCCGACCTGAAGGGCAAGAAGATCGGGACCTCGCCCTCGGGCAGCGCCACCGCGGCGATCACCTCCGCGATCCTGGAGACGAATTACGGCATCAAGCCCTCGGACTACGAAAGCGTGCCGGGCAACGATCCGCGGCTGGCGCAATTCCTGGCGCAGAAGGACATCGACGCGGCCGCCCTGCGCACGGTCACCCTGGCCCTGCTGCCCGATGCCAAGCTGCGCAAGCTCGGCTCCTTCCGCGCCGAGTGGAAGGCGATCACCAAGCAGGACGCGCCGCCCGTCCTCGGCGTCGGGCTGATGCGCAACGACTGGCTCAAGGCCAACCCCGCGGGGGCCGCCAAGGTCGTCGCCGCCATGCGCAAGGCCTACGAGTTCGGCAAGGGTGACAAGGCCGCGGTTGCACAGGCGCTCATGGCGGCGGCCAACCTCGGCGAAGCCGACGCGAAGGCCTACGCCGCCCTCTGGGATCACATCTACACCGTCAGCATGGAGCCGGCCGACGTCGCCTCCCTGAAGAACGAGTTCGCGGTGTTCAAGGCCGTCGGCGTCGTCAAGGGCGACCTGCCCGACGCCGCGCTGGTGACCGGCCCCTACGAGGCGTCGAAGGCGATCCGGTGACCGCCCGCGCCATTCAACGATCAACCGGAGGAGACAGCATGTCCGAGACGATGAAGGCCCTCGTGCTTCGCCAGCATGGCGAGATCAGCGACCTCGCCGTCGTCCACGACCACCCGAAGCCGAAGGCCGGCCCCGGCGAAGTCGTGATCCGGGTCGGCGCCTCGTCGTTCAACTACCACGACGTCTTCACCGTGAAGGGCATGCCCGGCATCAAGGTACCGTTTCCGGTGGTGATCGGCCTCGACATGGCCGGGCAGGTTGTCGAACTCGGCGAGGGCGTCGCGAACTGGAAGGCGGGCGACCGCGTCCTCGTCAACCCGCTCAACAAGGCCAAGGGCCTGATGGGCGAGATGATGGACGGCGGCATGGCTGAATACTGCCGCGTCTCCGCCGACCAACTGATCGCGATGCCCCCGGACGTGAGCTACGCCGACGCGGCGTCCCTGCCGGTGGCCTACGGCACCGCGCACCGGATGCTGATCACCCACAAGACGGTCAAGGCGGGCGACCGGGTCCTGATCCTCGGCGCCAGCGGCGGCGTCGGCACCGGATGCGTGATGCTGGCCAAGCAACTTGGCGCCGAGGTGATCGCCTGCGCCGGCAGCGCCGACAAGATGGCGCGCCTGACCGAACTCGGCGCCGACCACGTCGTCAACTACCGCGAGACCGACTTCTCGAAATGGGCGATCCAGACCTACGGCAAGCCCCAGCGGCGCACCTACGAGGGCGGCGTGGACGTGGTCATCAACTTCACCGGCGGCGACACCTGGGTGCCGTCGCTGAAGTGCCTGAAGCGAGGCGGGACCCTGCTGGTCTGCGGCGCCACCGCCGGCCACGATCCGAAGGAGGATCTCCGCTACGTCTGGAGCTTCGAACTCAAGATCGTCGGGTCCAACAGCTTCTACGACGACGACCTCTCGGCGTTGATGGACATGATCCAGGCCGGCACGCTCAAGCCGGTCGTCGACAAGGTGCTCTCCCTCGAAGAGGCCGCCGAGGGCCTTCGCATGATCCAGGACCGCGAGGTCATGGGCAAGATCGTCGTCGCTCCCTAGGACCGGATCAACAGCATGTCGGACACCTCACTCACCAAGGAACAGGTCGAGGCGCTGCTTCTGCGCGGGCCGTTCCACCAGTGGCTCGGCCTCGGCGTCGTGGCCGTCGGCGAGGGCACGATCGAACTCGCGGCCACGTGGCGTCCGGAATGGGTCGTCAACGCCGAGAAGGGCTACACGCACGGCGGCATCCTCGCGACGCTGGTCGACCTCACGGCCGACTGGGCGCTGGTGTCGAAGACCGGACGCGGCGTGCCGACGGTGGACCTGCGCGTCGACTACCATCGGGCGGCGATGCAGGGGAACCTGCGCTGCCTTGGCAAGGTCGTGAAGTTCGGCGGCCAGATCTCGGTCGCCGAGGCGCAGATCCTCGACGCCGAGGGCCGCCTGCTAGCCAGCGGGCGCGGCGTCTACATGACGGCACCGGCGAAGTGATCGTGCCGACCGGCGCCGGCGAAGGGATCGCGCTTTCTAGGGGGCGGACGGCATGAGCCGCCCCGCGAGCCGATCCGCCTATGACGGACTGGACCATGTCGTCGTCAACGCGATGCGCGACATGGACGCCGCCGCGGAGACCTTCACGGCGCTCGGCTTCCGGCTGACGCCGCGCGGGCATCACTCGCTCGGATCGATCAACCACCTGATGATGACGCGGGGGCCGTATCTCGAGCTGGTCGGTGTGCCGGAACTCGGGCTCCAGCGCCGCGACGTACTCGACTCGCCCTTCGGCCTGAACGGCCTCGTCATCGCCAGCGGCGATGCGGACGCGAGCTTCGCGCGGCTGAGCCGGACCGGGCTGCCTGTCGAGACGCCGGCGACGTTCTCCCGCCCGGTGACCGTCGCCGGGCGGACCGAAGAGGCGCGCTTCCGCACCGTTCGGTTTCCCGCCCACCTCTTCCCGGCGGGCCGGATCTACTATTGCGAGCACCTGACGCCGGACCTCGTCTGGCGACCGGAATGGTTCGCCCACCCCAACGGCTTCAACTGGATCGATCGGGTCGTCGTCACGAGCCGCGATCCCGAGGCGGAGGCCGTCCGCTACGCGGCCGCCTGCAACGCGCTCGCGCAGCCCGATGCCGACGGGTGGTCCATCCGGCTCGGGGACTTCCACCTCCACGTCGTCGCCGGCGGCGCGCCGCGCTTCTTCGAACTGGGGTTGCGCTTCGATACCCTGGAGGAGATCGAGCGCCGGGCCCGTGCCCTGCCGGGGGCCCTGTGGCTTCGCCACGACGCCGCCCGCGCAACCCTGACGCTCGCCGCCCTCGACCTTCTCGTGACCTGCCGGAGTTCATGATGAGCCGCGCCGACGCGATCGACAACCTCGGCGCCCTCGTCGACCGCTCCGGCGATCCGGACCGGCCGGTCTTCATCGGGTTCGACGGCGAGGCGCGCGAGACCGTGATGACCCGCGCCGGCCTCGACGCGATGGCCGACGCGTTCGCCCGCGGTCTCCTGCGCGGGGGACTCGCGCGCGGCGACCGGATCGCGATCCTCGCGGCGAACCGGCCCGAGACTGTCGCCCTCGTCCTTGGAGCCATGCGGGCCGGGATCGTGCCCACACCGGTAAATCACAAGTTTCCCGCGTCGACGGTGGCGTGGGTGATCGCCGATTGCGGCGCCCGCCTCGTCGTCTGCGACGCCGCCCGGCACGCGGCCTTCGCGGGTGCCGTCCCCATCGCCGTCTTCGACCGCGACGGTCCGGATGGGCTGGCATCCTGGCTCGACCCCGGCGCGTTCGAGGCTGTTCGGCCGTGGGCCGACGAGGCGGCGCTCTGCCTCTATACCTCGGGGTCGACGGGGCGGCCCAAGGGGGTGATGTTGGGCCATGCCGCCCACCTCTGGGTGGTGCGCACGCGGATGGCGGAGGCGGACCTCCGCGCTGAGCGCCTGCTCATCGCCGCGCCGCTCTACCACATGAACGCGCTGGCCCTTGCGCTCCTGGTCTGCGCCTCGGGATCGAGCGCGGTGCTGCTCCCGCAATTCGACGCGAAGCGCTACATCGCGGCGGTCGGGCGATACGGCTGCACCTGGCTCACCGCCGTGCCGCCGATGATCGCGATGATGCTGCGCGAGGCGGGCGCCCTGGCCGAAGCCGACCTCTCGGGGGTCCGCACCCTGCGCATGGGCTCTGCGCCGGTGAACGAGACCCTCATGGACCAGACCCGGACGCTGCTTCCGAACGCCCGGATCATCAACGCCTACGGCACGACCGAGGGCGGTCCGATCGTCTTTTCCGGCCATCCCTCGGGCCTTCCCATCCCGGTCGGCTCGGTCGGCCACCCGCATCCCCAGGTGCCCGTCCGCCTGGTCGGGCCGGAGGCGCCGGACCTCGGCGTGCTGCAGTTGAAGAGTCCGGCGATCATGCTCGGCTACCACCACCGCCCGGACACCCCTTCCCCGATCACGTCCGACGGCTACTACGACACCGGCGACGTGTTCCGCCGCGATGCGGACGGATTCTACTTCTTCGTCGGCCGTGCCGACGACATGTTCGTCTCGGGCGGCGAAAACATCTTCCCCGGGGAGGTCGAGACGGTGATCGAGACGCATCCGGACGTGCTCCAGGCCTGCGTCGTGCCGGTGGAGGACGCGATCAAGGGGACGAAGCCCGTCGCCTTCGTGGTGCGCCGCCCGGGCGCGGCCGTCACCGAGGCGGAGGTCAAGAGCCACGTGCTCGCCCACGCCCCAGCCTACCAGCACCCGCGCCGGGTCTGGTTCCTCCAGGGTATGCCCCTCGCCGCGACGGGCAAGATCGACCGCAAGGCGCTCCTCTCGCAGGCCGAGGCGGATCTGCGCAAGGCGGATCTGCGCGGCTCTGATGCGACCGGCTCATGAGCCGTCCGACCGATAGGGACCGACCCTGGGTCTCCCAGGCGATCCGGCGGATCGAGGCCGACATCAACCGCTCGGCGGACACGCACCTGATCCGGCTGCCCCTTCCGCACGCCCCCGGGATCGAGCTCTATCTCAAGGACGAGTCGAGCCATCCCACCGGCAGCCTGAAGCACCGCCTCGCCCGCTCGCTGTTCCTCTACGCCCTGTGCAACGGCTGGATCGGCCCCGAGACGACGATCGTCGAGTCCTCCAGCGGCTCGACGGCCATCTCGGAAGCGTATTTCGCACGTCTGCTCGGGCTGCGCTTCTTCGCGGTAATGCCGCGCTCGACCTCGGCCGAGAAGGTCGCCACGATCGCCTTCCACGGCGGAGAACCACACCTCATCGACGGCGGGAACGTCAGCGACGCTGCCCAATCGCTCGCCGGCGAGATCGGCGGCCATTACATGGACCAGTTCACCTTCGCCGAACGGGCGACGGACTGGCGCGGAAACAACAACATCGCCGAATCGATCTTCGCGCAGATGGCCCTGGAGGACGCCCCGGTCCCGGCCTGGATCGTCTGCGGCGCCGGCACCGGCGGTACGTCCGCGACCCTCGGCCGGTACATCCGCTACCGCACCTACCCGACGCGCCTGTGCGTCGCTGACCCGGACGGCTCGGTGTTTCACCGCCATCACGCCGACCGGACGGTCCAGGGCGTTCCCGCCTGCGGCAGCGTCATCGAGGGCGTCGGCCGGGCGCGGGTCGAGCCGTCCTTCATCCCTGACCTGATCGACCGCATGATCGCGGTGCCCGACGCGGCCAGCATCGCCGCGGCCCGGATGACGAGTGCCCGCCTCGGCCGACCCTGCGGCGGCTCAACGGGCACGAACGTTTGGGCTTGCCTGCATGTCGTCGAGGAGATGCGCGCGCGCGGCGAAACCGGATCGGTCGTCACTTTGCTCTGCGATTCCGGGGAGCGCTATCGCTCGACGCTCTACGACGACGGCTGGCTCGCCGCCCGGGGTATCGATCTGACGGAAGCCGAGACGCGCCTGGCCGCCTTGTTCGGGACCCTGGCATGACGGTGCCGCCTGCCCCGCAGCCTACAGTCGACGCCCCGAAACGCCACGCTGCCGGGTTCCCCCGATCCACCACGCGCCGGCGAACCCGAATGGAGACGACGCAATGGCCCACGCACTGTCTTCTGGCACCAACGGTCCCGTCGCGGGCCACGGGGCGAACCAGCCTGATCTTGACCGCCCCGAGATCCGCGAGGCCAGGGCCGACCTGGCCGCCTGCTTCCGCATGGCGGCCCGTCATGGGCTCGAGGAGGGCATCTGCAACCATTTCTCCGCCCTGGTGCCGGGTTACGACGATCTCTTCCTCGTCAACCCCTACGGCTACGCCTTCTCGGAGATGACCGCGTCCAAGCTCCTGGTCTGCGACCTCCACGGCACCGTCGTCGCGGGCAAGGGGCAGCCCGAGGCGACGGCGTTCTTCATCCACGCCCGGATCCACGCTCGCATCCCGCGGGCGCGCGTCGCCTTCCACACGCATATGCCCTACGCCACCGCCCTCTCGATGACGGAGGGCGAGCCGCTGATCTTCGCCGGCCAGACCGCGCTCAAGTTCTACGGCCGCACCGCGGTCGACCGCCACTACAACGGGCTCGCTCTCGACACCCGAGAGGGCGACCGCATCGCCGACGCCGTGGGCGAGGCCGACATCGTCTTCATGAAGCATCACGGGGTGATGGTCTTGGGACCCACCATCGCCGAGGTCTGGGACGACCTCTACTATCTCGAACGGGCGGCCGAGGTGCAGACCCTGGCCCTCTCCACCGGGCGGCAAGTCCTCCCCGTGGAACCCGCGATCGCCGAAGCTGCGTACCGCCAGATGCGCGCCGGCGATCCCGAATCTGCCCGTCTGCACCTTGCCGCGATCCGAAGGACCCTGGATCGCGAGGAGCCGGCATACCGGGATTGAGGCGACGGACGTAAACGACGGAACGGGCGACCTGATCGCCAATCCGCATGTTCGCGACGCCTACCTCGGTGGCTGACCCGGAACGGCCCGTGCGGATGCACCTCGGTCCTCTCCACCTTAGCGATGAGGCCGCACCGATACCGATCCTCGTGAGAGGGCGACATCTGATCCTCATGCGGGACGGCGAAAGGCTCGTCGCGGCGGAGCGGGCCTGCCCTCACGAAGGCGCCGACTTGTCGCTTGGACGCTGCGCGGCGGGCCGGATCCATTGTCCGAGGCACCTAGCCTCCTTCGACCTCGCATCAGGAGCGGTCTCGCCGGGCTGGTCCTTCCGTGCGCTTCGCCTTTACCGCGTGATCCGAGCGAATGATGGTCTCTGAACCACTATGGACTAGACCCGCGTGAAGCACTTCCTGCGCGGCCTGGAGCAGGTCGCCGTGTCCCGTTCGGACCGCACATGCTTCGCGCGACGCCTAACGCTCTGCGGACGGCGCGCAGCCGAAGCTCGTTCGATAGCTGCGGGAGAAGTGGGCGATACTCGAAAACCCGCAAGCCGTCGCGATTTCGCCGATCCTGAGCGGGCTCTGGCGAAGCAGACGCCGGGCGTGGGCGAGGCGGATCGCCTTGTACTGCGCCGAGAAGCTGAGGCCGCACTTCTCCCGGACCAACCGATCGAGATGGCGCTCGCTGAGTCCGGCGAGACCGGCCATCGCGCGCCGGCTGAGCGGTGCCTCGACGGTCGTCTCCATGGTCTCGAGGACGGTCAGCAGGGCGGGGTGATGGACCGCGTAGCGCTCGGCCGTGGACGCTCGCTGCGGATCGGCCGCGGCGCCGATTGCCGTGTGGAGAAACCAGTCCGAGACGCGCCGCGCGAACGCCTCGCCCATGCGCCCGGCGATCAGGGTATGGATCATGTCCAGGGGGGCGACGCCGCCGCCGCAGGTGAGACGGTCCGGATCGGTGACATAACGTGCGTGCGCGAGGCGCGAAGTCGGGAACGCTTCGACCGTAGCGCCGGCATATTCCCAGTGGACTGTGAAGGGACGATCCGAAAGGAGCCCGGCTGCGGCTATCACGTAAGGGCCGCCGGAAATCCCTCCGATGCGCACGCCGAACCGGGCCAGACGCCGCAGCACGGCGTGGATGACGGGTCGGTCCCACGCGGTCGGTTCTCCGCCGGCGCAGACGAAGACGGTATGGAGACGCCCGTGCTCGCGGGGCAGCCCCTCCGTCGGCACTTCCGCCCCGGAGGAGGATGCGATCCGGCCCTCTCCCGTCTCTCCGAAGTAGCGCAGCCGGTAGAGGTCGCGGCCGGCGAGTTGATTGGCGGCCCGGAACGGTTCGCATGCTGAGGCGAACGACAGAAGCGCGAAGCCGGGAAGCAGAAGGAAGCCGATTTCCTGGGTACGGTCCCCCGACGCCGCGACTCCCACACCCGCCGTTTTCTCCGCACCCTGTCCCATAGGCACAAAAAACCGTCTCTTGACGACAAGCGCAACGGCGAAGGTCGATCATGCTGGCCACCATTCGCCGTTTTCGCCGAGGGACGTACGCTAAATGCCCGGTTCCGTCGTCCCCACGCTGCATCCGTCTCCGACACGGGCTGCGCGCCGTTGCGGGTTCCCGCAGCAGGAAGCCGCCTGATGGCCGGACGGGTCGACGTCGCCGTGCTGGGCCTCGGCGCGATGGGAAGCGCGGCCCTCTATCAATTGGCGCGAAGGGGCGCCTCCGTGATCGGCCTCGATCGCTTCGCACCGCCCCATACCCTCGGGTCGAGCCACGGCGAGACGCGGATCACCCGCCAGGCCGTCGGCGAGGGGAGCGACTACGTCCCCTTCGTCATCGCCTCCCATCGCATCTGGCGCGAGCTCGAGGCGGAGACCGGGGAGCCCCTCCTGAACGCCTGCGGCGCCCTCGTCATGGCTCCCGGCGACGGCGTCTCTTCTCACCACGGCAAGCCGGATTTCGTCGGCCGCTCGGTAAGTGCGGCACGCAGGTTCGGGATCGCGCACGAGGTGCTCGACGGTGCGGCTGTCGCCCGTCGCTTTCCGCTATTCCTGAACCTCGCCGGCGACGAGAAGGCCTATTACGAGCCCGGCGGCGGCTACGTCTTCCCCGAGCGATGCGTTGCCGTGCAGTTGCGGCGCGCGGGCGAACGGGGCGCCGAGATCCGGACGGGGTGCGAAGTCCTGGCCCTGCGCCAGGACGCGGCCGGCGTGCATGTCAAGACGGCCGACGGCAGCATCCTCGCGGACCGCGCCGTCGTCAGCGCCGGCGCGTGGACCGCTCCGCTCCTCGGCCGCCCGTTCGACAGGCTGCTCACGGTCCGGCGCCAGCTCCTGCACTGGTACGCCGTCGACGATGTCTCGGCCTACGGACCCCGGGCTCCGGTCTTCATCTGGATGTACGGTACCGGTGACACCGACTACCTTTACGGCTTCCCGCCGATGCCAGGCGTCCGTTCGATCAAGGTCGCGACCGAGCAGTATGACACGGCCACCACCGCCGATGCGGTCGAGCGCGCCGTCGATCCGGGTGAGGCGGAAGCGATGTATCGGCTGCGCGTAAAGGGGCGCCTCGCCGGCGCGACTGCGGAGGTCGTCCGATCCGCTGCTTGCGTCTACACCGTGACGCCCGACCGCGGTTTCATCATCGACCGCCACCCGGAGATGGACCGGGTGCTCGTGGTCTCCGCTTGCTCCGGCCACGGGTTCAAGCATTCGGCCGGCATCGGTGAGGCCGTGGCCGAGGAAATGACCGGCGGCGGTAGCCCGATTGATCTCGCGCCCTTCGCGCTCGCGCGATTCCAATGATAGGCCTGACGATGGCTCGTCGATTGCTTGACGCGAAACCACACCGCCTGACCAGGACCGATCCGATGCAACAGACGATCCGCGCCCTCATGACTGCCGGCGCGCTGGCCGCCACCTCGGTCTTCGTGCCCCTCGGCGGTGCCGCCGCCGCCGATGGGATCGAAGCGATCAAGCAGCGCGGGACGCTGATTGTCGGCGTCAAGGCCGACTACAAGCCCTTCGGCTTCCGCGATCCGAGCGGCGCGATCATCGGACTCGAGCCGGACCTGGCCGCCGACGTCGCCAAGCGCCTCGGGGTGAAGCTCGAACTGGTGCCGGTGGTCTCGGCCAATCGGATCGAGTTCCTGCAGCAGGGCAAGGTCGACCTGCTGATCGCCACGCTCTCCGACAAGCCGGAACGCCGCCGCGTGATCCAGGCCATCGACCCGCAATACTACTCGGACTTCGTCAACGTGATGCTGCCCAAGACTGCAGGCATTACGGATTGGGCGCAGCTGAAGGGCAAGCCGCTCTGCGCGACCTCCGGTGCCTGGTACAACAAGGACGTGGCGCGCACTTACGGCGCGGAGATCGTCGCCTTCGACGGCTCCGAGAAGCCGCTCTTCGCGCTCAAGCAGGGCAACTGCCTCGGCTACCTCTACGACCAGAGCATGCTGCAGGGTAAGCTCCTCGACGAAGACTGGAAGGCGGCCTACGCCCTCCCCTTGACGGGCATTCTGGATGCGCCGTGGATGATGGCCGTCGCCCCCGGCAACACCTCGCTCCAGACGATGATGGAGGCGACCACCAAGGACTGGATGAAGTCCGGCCTCATCATCGACGAAGAGAAGAAGTGGGGCATCGAGCCGACCAGCTACTCGAAGGCGATGCACGAGAAGTACAAGAACGCGACCAACTGATGCTCCACCCTCAGCAAGCCCGGCCGCGGCGGCCGCGATGATCGACACGATTCAGGCCTGGTTCCAGCATCTCTACGAGACCACGGGCCTCAACTTCACGATCTTCTACGACCCCTACGACTGGCATCGCTACGTCGGGGGCCTGCGGACGACGCTCATGCTCGGGGTCACCACGATCCTGGCGAGCCTCGCGATCGGCGCGGTCGGCGCACTCCTCCAGAGCAGCCCGTCCCGCCTGCTGCGCGGGCTCGTCAACGGCTTCGTCGTCCTCTTCTGCAACACGCCGCCGCTGGTGCAAATCTTCTTCTTCTACTTCGGCATCGGCACGCTTCTGCCTGCGGCGCAGACCGCGGACGGGCTGCGTGCGCCCATCCTCGACAACGTGCAGTGGGCGATCGTCTCGCTGTCGCTGTTTGCCGGAGCGTTCAACGTCGAGATCTTCCGCTCCGGCATCGATGCGGTGCCGAAGACCACCGTCGAGGCCGCCGAGGCCCTCGGCTACACCCGGCTGAAGGCCTACCGTCACGTCGTCCTGCCGCTGGCGCTCCGGGTCTGCCTGCCGGCCCTGAACAACAACCTGATCAACCTCCTCAAGACGACGACCCTGGCATATGCCATCGCGGTCCCGGAGACGCTCTACGCCGTCAAGCAGATCTGGTCCGAGTCACAGAACGTGCTGGAGATGATGCTCGTGCTGCTCGCGACCTACGCCGTCCTCGTCGGCGCGCTCGTATGGATCATGCACCGCTGGGAGCAGGCCCTGCGCATTCCGGGATACGGCCGATCAGCGGCCGACACGCGAACGCCCCGCCCGCCCGCGACGCGGGTCGGCCGGGCGATCTGCCGGTCCTGCTGCCCTTCGCGTTGTCTCGCAACGGCCCGGCGATCCGGCTTCGCCCGGTCCACGGCTGGCTGCTGTGCGGCCTGGCCGCCGTCGTGCTCCCGGCCTGGGCGCAGGATGGCGGCGCCGTGTCCTCTCCGTTGGAGGTGGTCATCCGTTGGGCGCCCCTGCTGCTCACGGGCTTCGCCTTTAACGTCGCGATCTCGCTCATGGCGATGCTGCTCGGGACGGTGGCCGGTACGGGGCTCGGCATCGCCATGCTCGCCGAGGGGCGGATCCTGTCGCGCGCCGCCTGGACGGTGACGCAGGTCTTCCGCAACGTGCCGTGGCTGGTGCTGCTGTTCTTCGTGATGTTCCTGGTGCCCTTCCAGGTCACGGTGCTCGGCATGCGTGTGCCGCTGCCGGACTGGATCAAGGCGACGTTCGGGTTCAGCCTTCCGGTGATGGCCAACGTCGCGGAGATCGTCCGCGGCGCGGTGCGCTCTGTGCCGACGACGCAGTGGGAGGCCGCCGAGTCTCTGGCCTTCACCCGCCGGCAGATCCTGTGGCGCATCATCCTGCCGCAATGCGCCAAGCGCATGCTGCCGCCCTGGATGAACGTCTACGCCCTGATCGCGATGGCCACCGTGCAGGCCTCGATCGTCGGCGTCACCGAGATGCTGACGCTCACCGCACAGGTGCATGCAGCCGAGGGGGGAAGGCCTGAGCTGTTCGCGCCGCTCTACGGCTTCGCCCTGCTCTGCTTCTTCTTCTACTGCTATCCGATCGATCGGCTGACCGCCCGCCTCGAACGCCGCTTCGAAACCCGCTGAACCCGATCTCGAGTGACCATGGCTGGTATCCCGCCTTCGACTTGGACGCCCGATCAGCCGATCGTGCAGGTGATCGACGTGCACAAGGCGTTCGGGACGTTCGAAGTCCTGAAGGGAATCAGCTTCGACGTCCGCAAGGGCGAGGTCGTCTGCATCATCGGCCCGTCGGGTTCAGGCAAGTCGACGCTGATCCGGTGCATCAACGCGCTCGTGCCCGTGACGGCGGGCACGATCCGCGTCGCGGGGATCGAGGTCGCCGATCCGAAGCTCGACAAGCTCGCCCTGCGCCGCAAGGTCGGCATGGTGTTTCAGCAGTACAACTTGTTTCCCCACAAGACCGCGCTGGCCAACGTGATGATGGCCCCCATCCACGTCCTGGGCCAAGACCAGCGCGAGGTCGAGGTCCGGGCCCGCGCGCTGCTGGCCAAGGTCCGGCTCGCCGGCAAGGAGGACGCCTACCCGGGCGAACTTTCGGGCGGTCAGCAGCAGCGGGTGGCGATCGCCCGGTCGCTCGCGATGCGGCCCGACGTGATGCTGTTCGACGAGGTCACCGCCGCGCTCGATCCCGAGACCGTCAAGGAGGTACTGGTCACCATCCGCGAACTGGCCGAGGAGGGCATGACCTGCCTGCTCGTGACCCACGAGATGAACTTCGCGCGCGATGTCGCGGACCACATCTACTTCACCGACCGTGGCGTGATCGTCGAGCACGGGTCGCCGGCGACATTCTTCGCGTCTGCCCAGGACGAGCGCACCCGCCGCTTCCTCTCGCAGGTTCTCTGAACCGTAGGGCAATCCGCGCTTCTGCCCTTGCGCCTTTGGCCCAAGCGGGCGCGGTCCCGGTCGACATCCCTCCGAGAGCCTCGGGACGAGGGCTTCGAGGGCGTCTCTGCCGACCCGCCGGGGTACGATGACGGCGAGGTCTGCATCACGGCCTTGGAGACCGGGCTTACCGGCACCTTCCGACTCACCGTCCGCAAGGACCTCGGCTACACATGGCCGTTCGCCGAGCTGATGACGATCGGCCTGCACGAGAGCCTCGACGAGGCGATGCGGCAGGCGGTGCGCGAGATGGTGCGCCACGTCTGCGCCCGCATCGGGCTGACCCGCAACCAAGCCTACATGCTGTGCTCGCTCGCCGGGAACCTGCGCATCACCCAGACGGTCGACGGCAACAAGGGCGTGCACATGCTGATGCCGAAGAGTGCCTTGCCGGCCAAGGCTTGAGCGGGACCTCCACGGGGCCACTGCGCCGGCGCCCCGCACGGCGCCAGTCCCCGTGCGGGGCGCCGATCACAGACGCTTCAGCCAGCGCAGCCAGTCCGGATGGTGGAACAGGGTGCGGGCGCGCATAAGCTTCCAAGTGCCGTACTTGTAGAAGTCGAAATCGAGCAGCGAGACCGTTTCCTGGATCATCGCCCAGGTCGACCACTTCAGGTCGGCCAGCGCCTTCAGCACCTGGATACGCGTGGCGATCACCGGGTCCCAGCGCCCGAAATAGACTTCAATCATCTCGCGCTCGACGCCGTCCGAGAACGCCATCTCGTCGAACCACAGGGCGAGTTCGTAGGCGCGCTCGTTGTTCGAGGCGTATTCGAAGTCGACCAGCATGACCTGGTCATGCTGGTCGATGAGGAAGTTGCCGGCGAGCGTGTCATTCATGCACGGCACGAGGTCGAGGCCGGACGCCAGAAGCGCCGCCTTCGCCTCGCCGTAGCGCCGCATCAGGAACGGGGCGTCCTCGGGCTGGCGCCCACCGACCTCGGCGACCTGCGCGACGTGTTCGTCGATCATATCGAACACGGTCTTGGTCAGGCTCAAGGGGCCGGAATCGTTGAAGGTCTTCAGCGCCCGCACCGTGTTTCCGCGGACGGCCGGCCGCAGGAAGTCGAGGTTCGAGGTGGCGCGAAAGCCCTCGAGGAAGGCGAAGATCTCGACGCCGGGGTCGGGCAGGAAGTCGACCACCTCGGCGCCGACGCCGCTCGCATGGGCCTTCCGGCTCGCCTCGACGGCCACCGTTCGGGTGATGAACATCTCGGTCCCGCGCCCCGGCACCTTCACGAAGAAGTCCTGCGCGGCGCCGGACGAGACCTGCCAGTTCGCATTGCTGATCCCGCCGGAGACCGGGCGATAGCGAAGTGCGGCGCCTTGCCAGCGCGGTACACGCGCGAGGATCGCCTCGAGATCGCGCTCGGCCGCGCTCAGCCCGTCGCCCAGGGCCTTCCACATCGTCGTCCTCCCCTCGTGGCGTCGTGTTAGAGCCCGCGGAGCCAAGCTTCGAAATCCCAGGCCCCGGTCGTCGTGCGGGCGTGAAACAGCCGCCACTGGCCGTACTTGAAGAACTCGATGCCGCCGCGTGGGGCTGTCACCGCGCGCACGATGCCCCACAGACCCCACATCACGTCGTCGACGGCGCCATAGAGTCGGCAGCGGGCGAACAGGCGCGGGTCGCAGGTGCCGGCATAGGCCTCGATCGCCGCGCGGCGGCCGTCCTCGAAGCGGCAGACCTCGTTGATCAGCGCGCCGACCTCGAACCAGGGATCGGCATCGCCCGCGAGGTCGAAGTCCACGAGGTGGATATCCGCGCCGGCAAGCATGATGTTGGAGGCGACGCCGTCGTTGCGGCAGGGTGCGAGGCCGATGCCGGATGCCTGCATTGCCTCGCCGATGAGACCGCTCGCCGCGATCAGCTCTCCGGTCCCATCTGGAAGCGGCGCGCCGACGGCCTCCGCCTCGCGGGCCAATGCCGCGATCCGGGCGAAGGGGCAGAAGCGATGGCCGAAGGGAGCCTCCCCCTGAAGCCGGCGCAGCGCCGCCAGCACCGAGGCCAACGTGTCCGCATCTTGCAGGTCGCCGACGCGGGCGTAGCGCCAGGGATCGGGGAGCAAGTCCAGGCCGAGGATGCCCTCCCCGACGATCCGCACGGCCGGTCCGAGGCCCAAGGCGCCGGCGCGCTCGACCGCCCGCACCGCGACCGCGGTGACATCGTCGGCCATGTCGGCGTGGCGAATCTTGAGGAAGACGTCCGCCTCGCCCTCAACGGCGACCAGTACGCAATCCGAGGCCGTCGCACGGTGGCTCGGTGAGGCCACGGGCGCGGCGGCCAGCGCGTAGCGGAGCGGCCGGCCCCGCCATTCGGGGATGCGGGCAAGCGACGCCTCGACGCGATGCTCGAACGGCGTCTCGGGATGTCCGACCGCCTTCATCGCGCATCGCCCCGGATCGCACGCTCGGGCGATCCGCCGGCGCGGCAGAGGCGCTCGGTCGCGCGCAGCATCACGGCAAGACCGGCCTGCATGTCGGAATCCAGGGTCATCTCGGCGGCGTCGTGGGCGATGCCATCGACGCTGGGCACGAAGATGAGGCCGATCGGGCAGGCGCCGAGCAGGCTGAGGGCATCGTGACCGGCCACCGTGTCCATCGGGATCGCCCGGTGCCCGGTCTCTTCGGCGGCGAGGGCCATGAGATCGCGCATCGCTCCGGGGAGCGGGCGGATCGGGCGCTCGACGCGGGCGAGGATCGCGAGGTCGGTGCGGGCGCGCTCGGCCGCCGCGCGGAGCGCCTCGTCCGCGAGCGCACCGGCTGGGTTGAGGATGGCATCGTCGGCGGAACGGATCTCCACCGAGAGTTCGACGCGGGACGGGACGACGTTGGCGGAGTTCGGCGCGACCCGGATGCGGCTGACCGACGTGTGCACGCGGCCCGGCCAACGATCGGCGATGGCGCGCACCTCTGCGATGGCGTAGGCCGCCGCCAGCAGGGCGTCGCGACGCAACGGCATCGGGCACGGCCCGGTATGGGCCTGCGCGCCGGTGAAGACCGCGTCGATCTTAATCGCCCCCCAATTGCGGGCGACGATGCCGATGGTCGCGCCGGCCTCGGTGAGCACCCTGCCCTGCTCGACATGGAGTTCGAGGTAGGAGGCCGGGAGCGGAGGTGCCGGATCGATGCCGCGATGGCCGATCGCCCTCAGGGCTTCGCCCAGCGTCACGCCGTCGTCGTCGCGGATCGCCAGCGCGTCCTCGGGACGGTGATGGCCGACATAGCTGCCGCTGCCGAGCAGGCTCGGCCGGAAGCGGGCACCCTCCTCGTTGGTCCAGTTCGCGACGCAGAGATCGGCATCGGACGTGGCGCCTGCCGCCTCGGCCCGCAGGAGGGTGGCGGCCACCCGCAGGGCGATCGCCACGCCGAGCGCGCCATCGAAACGACCACCCTGGGGTTGGCTGTCGAGGTGCGAGCCCAGCATCACCAGCGGGGCGTCGGGTCGGCCAGCGAGGGCAAACAGCCCGAACTGGTTCCCGACCGCATCGGTGCGCATCGCGCCCCCGAGATCGCGGACGATCGCCGCGAACACGTCGCGCGCCTCACCGTCTTCCGCGCTGCCGCAGAGCCGGTGAACGCCGCCGCCCGCGGTGGCGCCGCACGCCGAGAAGCGGTCGAACAGGTCGTGCAGGCCGGGATCAACCGGCGATAAGATCGATGTCATGACGCGTGAAGCGATCCAGGAAGGCGGCGGGCGGCGCGCGGTCGGTGACCACGCTGAGCGGGTCGGACAGGTCGAAGGTGCAGAGGTTGGCCTGCAGCCCGAACTTGTGGGAATCGGCCAGGATCACCGAGCGCCGGGCCTGTCCCCGCAGCGTCCGCCGCAGCACCGACTCGTGCTCCTCGTAGTCCATCCAACCGCGGTCGAGGTCGCAGGCCGAGATGCCCATGAAGACGATGTCGAAGAAGTAGCGCCGGGCGTAGGCGACCGTCTCGTAACCAACGAGCGCGTTGTCCTTGGGGCGGAGCGTGCCCGGCGTCAGGTTGACCCGCGACGGCCCGCCACCGAGCAGCAGGGCGACGTCGATCGAGTTCGTGGTCAGCGTGAGATTGCGCTGGATCAGCCGCCGCGCCAGCGCCAGCGTCGTCGTGCCGGTGTCGATGAAGATCGACATGCCGTCGTGCACCAGCCCCTCGGCGATCGCGGCGACCCGCGCCTTCTCGCGCGGGTTGGTCTTGCCGCGCTCGATAAGCGGCCGGTCCTGGTCGAGGCGCGGCGCCACGGCGCCGCCGTGGATGCGCCGGAGCAGCCCACGCGTCTCCATCAGCTTGAGGTCGCGCCGGATGGTCTCCTCGGACACCTTCAGGAAGGCGGCCGCATCGGCGACCCCGACGCGGCCGGTGCCGTGGAGGCGCGACAGGATCTCCTGATGGCGATGGTCCGTCAGCATCCGAGCGCCTCATCTCCGATTCGCCGTCCGATGCGGGGCGAACCCGTCAGCCAGCCGCTTCCAGTGTCGGAGCCAGGCGATGGTGTGTCGCCGCCTCATAGGCGTAGGCATAGCCGAGGAGGTCGGCCTCGCTCCACATCCGCCCGACGAAGATCAGGTTGAACGGCGCGTCCGACGCGTAGAAGCCCGCGGGGACCGTGACGCCGGGGAGCCCGGCGATGTTGATCTCGCAGACGGTGGTCTCGTTGATCGCGCGGCCGCCGTGGAGCGGTGGGAGTTCATCGCGCATCTGCGGGAAGACGAGGCCGTCGAGGCCGTGCTCATCCATGACGCGCTCGAAGATGGCGAGGTAGGCCTCGCGCACGGTGAGAAAACTCGAGAGGTCCGGCGGGGCGGACGGGTCGGCGAGGATGGGCGCGAAGGCGCGGATCGCGTGCAGGTAGTGAAGCACGCCACCCGGCGCGAAGGCGTCCTCTGCCTTCGTCGCCTCGGCGAAAGCGTCGACGTCGCGGAGCGCCGCGCTGGGTCCGAGCCGCGTCAGGTAGAGTTGCAGGTCGTAGGCGACCGATTCCATGCCACGGGCGTCGAAATGGTTGAGCCCCGGTGTCGGCTCGCCGAGGTCGGCGAAGCCCGAGCCGGCGAAGGGGTCGGCGATGAGCGTCGCGCCGCAGGCCGCGATCTCGCCTTGCGCCCGCGCGTAGAGCGCGGTCGCCTCGTCCGAGAGCGGCAGGTCGCGCCAGCCAGGCCCGAACAGGCCGAGGCGCTTGGACCTGAGCGCGTCGGTGGAGAGTTTGCTCGTGTAACCGCCCTTCGGCCGGCGGCCGATGCCGGCCACCGTCTTCGGGTCGGCGGGGGTGTAACCGGCGAGCACGTCGAGCGTCAGTGCGGCGTCGCGCACGCAGCGGGCGATCGGGCCGACCACATCGCGGGTCGAGCCCGCCAGCGGCACGACACCGGCATTGGGGACCAGCGCGAAAGTCGGCTTGATGCCAACCAGCCCCTGCGCCGAGGCCGGGTTCTGGATCGAGCCGCCGGTCTCCTCGGCGAGCCCCAGCACCGCGAAGCTGGCGCCGACGGCGGTGGCCGTGCCGGCGCTGCTGCCGCCGGGCAGACTGTTCGGAGCAGCCGAGTTCAGGGTCGGACCGGCCCAGCTGTCGTTGGCATGGCTGCCCGTAGCACTCAGCACCGGGACGTTGGTTTTGCCGAGCATGACGCAGCCGGCCGCCCGCATCCGCGCCACGACCGGGGAATCGGTCTCGGGGATCAGATCGACGCCGCCGGCCTTTGCGCTCAGGAAGTGCCAGCCCGCGGTGGTGGGCAAGCCCGCCATGTCCATCGGGTCCTTGATCACCACCGGTATGCCGTCGAGCGGCCCGAGCGTCGTGCCCGCGATGCGGCGGGCATCGCTGGCGCGGGCGTCGGACAGGGCCTCCGGGTTCATAACGATGAGCGCATTGTAATGCGGATTGTGCACCGCGATCCGGTCGAGGAAGGCCTGCGTCAGCGCCTCCGACGTGACGCCCCTCGCAAACGCGTCGGCGGCGTCCGCCACGGTCATCTCGACGATCTCGATCTCCGGAATCATCTGTGCCGAATCCATCGTTGCCCTCTTTCGGTGTCGGTTTCGGGCCTCGATCAGGCCATGCCGACGAATTCGTCGATCATCGCTCGGTCGCGGGCGACCTCGGGCGGCACCTCGCGGGTGATCATCCCCTTCTGAAGGATGAGCACCCGGTCGGAGAGGCCTGAGATGAACGACAGGTTCTGTTCCACCAGCAGCACGGTCAGCCCGCGGGCACGGGTGATGCCCTGGAGCGTCTCGATGATCTCCTCGATGATCGAGGGTTGGATGCCCTCGGTCGGCTCGTCGAGGAGGATGATCTTCGGGCTCGCGCAGAGGCAGCGGGCGAGCGCCAGCAATTGCTGTTCGCCGCCCGAGAGCGCGCCGCCGGGCCGGTCGAGATAGACCTTCAACCGCGGGAACACGTCGAGGATCGCAGCGATGGTGGCGTCCTCGGGCGTGTTCGCCAGCAGGCAGCCCATGCGCAGGTTCTCGCGCACGCTCAAGGCGGGAAAGATTTCCCGCCCCTGCGGGACGTAGCCGATCCCGGCCCGCGCCCGCGCGGTGGGCGAGGCCCTGGTAATCTCGTGCCCGCCGAAGCGAACGCTTCCGGCGGTGGCCGGCAGGTAGCCCATCAGCGTGCGCAGCAGCGTGGTCTTGCCCATGCCGTTGTGGCCGAGGATACCGACCACCTCGCCGTCCGCGACCGACATCGTGATGCCGCCGAGGATCGGGATGCGGCCGTAGCCGGCATGCAGCCCCGCGACGGAGAGGAGCGGAGCCTTCGGGATCGGGTGAGGACCGTTCATGCCGCCTGCTTGCCCAGATAGACGTCGCGAACCCGCTGGTCGGCGAGCACGCGCCCGACCTCGTCCTCCATCAGGATCTTCCCCTGGTTGAACACCGTCACGGTCTTGGCGATCATCCGGATGAACGGCATGTCGTGCTCGACCACGATGACCGCATGCGTCCGGTTGATCTCGCGGATCAGGTCGGCGGTCCGGTGGACCTCCTCGTGGGTCATGCCGGCGGCTGGCTCGTCGAGCAGGATCAGTTCCGGCTCCTGCGCCAGCACGGTGGCGATCTCGACCCATTGCCGCTGGCCGTGGGCAAGCTGGCCCACGAGGCGTCCGGCGATGTCAGTCAGCCGGAGGCGTTCCAGCGTCTCGTCGACGATCCGCCTGGTGCGGGCGAGCGACTTGCGCCGGCAGCCGGCGATGAAGACGTTCTCGTGCACCGACAGGCCGTTGAAGACGTTGGGCACCTGCGTCTTGATGCCGACCCCGAGCCGGGCGATCGCGTGCGGATGCGCGGCGGTGATGTCGGTGTCGCGGAAGCGGATGCGGCCGGCGCTCGGCGTCAGCTGTCCGGTGAGCATCTTGAAGAACGTGCTCTTTCCCGCGCCGTTCGGCCCGATCAGGCAGCGCAGCTCGACCTCGTTGAGGGTGAAGTCGACGGCGTTCACCGCGGTGACGCCGCCGAAACGCATGGTCGCGCCCTCGGCCCGCACCAGCGGGCGAGCGGGCTTCGGGCCTCCCGTCATCGGCCGGTCCCTTCGGCAAGCGCCGGCTTGGGGGTCGGCGGCTCGGCGGCCGGCGGCGCGGCGCTCGCGGTGACAAGCCCGGTCGCGCGCTGCACGAGGCGGCGCGCCACCGGCACGAGGCCCTCGGGCACCAGCAGCACGAAGCCGACGAGCACGATCCCAAGGCCGAGATTGGGATCGAGCATCGACTGTCCGCCCGCGGTGATGATCAGCGCCTGGATCAGCACCGCCCCGAGCATCGGACCGATCAGGGTGCCGAGACCCCCGACGAGGACGAAGATGATCACCTGCGCCGACATCGACAGGCCGAACACCGTCGGACTGATGAAGCCGCCCCAGTTGGCGTAAAGGCAGCCGGCGAGCCCCGCGATCCCGGCTGAGATCGTGAAGGCGAGGAGCTTGTAGAGGCGCGGGTCGTACCCGATCAGCTGCGCGCGGGTCTCGTTTTCGCGGATCGCGACGACCACGCGGCCGAAGCGGCTCGCTAGGATGGCGCGCAGCAGCACGTAGACGCCGATCAGCGCGCCCATCGCCACGCCCCACAGGCCCTCGATGTCGAGCGGATCGCCGGGATCTCCGATCGGATTGATCACCGGGACCGCCGGGATACCGTTGAAGCCTCCGAGCTCCGCCTGGCCGATGCGGTACTGGCTGCCCGAGGTGGCGTTGAACAGCTGGAACAGGATCACCGAGACGGTGAGCGTGATGACGCCGACATAAGCGTCGCTGATCCGCCCGAAGAACATGAAGTAGCCGAGGGCGGCCGCAAACAGCATGGGCACCGCGATGGCGATCAGGATCGGCAGCGTGCTGTCGCCGAGATTGATCACCGAGACGGCATAAGCGTAGCCGCCCAGGCCTAAAAACGCCGCCTGCCCGAACGACATGATGCCGCCGTAGCCCCAGACGAAGCCCTGGCTCAGCGCGAACATCGCGAGCGCGGCGAACCCCGTCATCTGTACGAGGCCGAAGCTGTCGGTGAGGTGCGGCGCGCCGACGAGCAGAGCGAGGCCGCAGACCAGAACCGTGAGGAAGCCGGCGGCGCTCGCGAACCGTCCGGAGCGGGAGACCATGGGGTTCATAGGCTGCGCCTCAGGAAGCGGCCGGTGATGCCCTGCGGCAGCACGCGGATCAGCAGGATCGCGGCCAGCAGCAGCACCACGTCGCCGATGACCGGCGTGGTCCGGAAGGCGACGAGTTCGTTGATCGTGCCGAACAGGCCGGAAGCTAGCCCCGTGCCGGTGATGATCGCCGG
Source organism: Methylobacterium sp. E-025 (assembly GCF_022829705.1). Classification (NCBI taxonomy): domain Bacteria; kingdom Pseudomonadati; phylum Pseudomonadota; class Alphaproteobacteria; order Hyphomicrobiales; family Methylobacteriaceae; genus Methylobacterium; species Methylobacterium sp. E-025. The sequence continues at coordinate 33,210 of NZ_JAKSYR010000140.1, read as the reverse complement.
ACCGCCGCCGAGCACGGTGATGAAGGCGCGAGCGATGTAGGCGGCGCCCATTGCCGGCGAGACGCCGGAGATCGGCGCGAGGACGCCGCCGGCGAGCCCGGCGAGGCCTGCGCCGAGCGCGAAGGTCGCCATGTAGATCTGGTCCGGCGAGACGCCGAGTGCGGCGGCCATCTTCGGGTTCTGCATGGTCGCGCGCAGAATCAGCCCGAAGCGGGTCAGCCGAAGCAGCGCCAACATGCCGCCGAGCGCGGCAAGCGCGACCGCGATGATCACGAGGCTGTAGAGGCTCGCGCCATACCGCCCGATCTCGAAGCTGCCGACCGGCGTCGAGACCCCGCGCACGACGTTGCCGTAGAGCGTGGTCACGAGGCCGATCAGCCCGAGGCTGATGCCCCAGGTGGCGAGCATCGTGTCCATCATCCGCCCGTACAGGAAGCGGATTACGGTGCGCTCGATCACGAGGCCGATCAGGCCGACGACCAGCGGCGGCAGCACGAGCATCGCCACCCAGACGTTGATGCCGGCATCGACCGCCACGACCGCGGTGTAGGCGCCGAGCATCATGAACTCGCCGTGGGCGAGGTTGATGATCCGCATCATCCCGTAGATTACGCCGAGACCGAGCGTGATCAGCGCCAGCGTGGCGATACCGGTCAGAACGTTGAACCCGAGGAGCCCGACGAGATCCATGCCGGGTCAGCCCTTGAGGTCGGGGGTGAACTGCTTGTTGGTCTTGGGGTTCTTCAGGAGGTCGCAGGCGCCGCCTGTGTCCGACGGGAACTGGTCGGGGAAGGTGGCGAGCAGCTCCCAGGCCTTGTCCTTGGGACGCGCGAGGTAGGTGTTGCGGATGGTGTGGTGGGTCGCCCCATCCATCGTCACCTTGCCTGTGGGGCCTTCGTAGGAAATGCCCGATTCCAGCGCAGCGACGACCGCGTCGCGCTCCACCGAGCCGGCCTTCTTCACCCCTTCCGCCCAGAGCATGATGCCGTCGTAGGTGGCGGTGTCGAGCTCGCCGAGATCGGTGAGCTCGGCGCCGAACTTGGCCTGCATCCCCTTCACGAAGTCGATGCTCTTCTGCGCCGGCAGGTTGTTGTACCAGCCGTAGCAGGTGACGATGCCGTTGGTGGTAGAAGTGTCCATGGTGGTCAGCTCGTCGCCGAGACCGAACACGCTGGCGCCCATCGGAATCTTGCCCTTCATGCCGGCGGCGTCCCACTGGCGGTAGAAGCCGGAATGGTTGGCGCCGACCAGCGCCGAGAGCACCAGCTCCGGCTGCGCCTGCTGGATGCGGCTGATGGCGGAGGAGAAGTTCGTCACGTCGAGGGGGAAGAAGTCGGTGCCGGCGACCGAGCCGCCGCCGTCCTTCATGAACTTCGTCATCCAGTTCGCGGTGATGTGGCCGTAATTGTAGTCGGCGGCGACGATGTAGGCTTTCTTACCCCAGTTCTTCAGCGCGTAGTCGACCGTGTGGTTGACCGTCTGGGCCGGGGTCGAGCCGGTGCAGAACACGTTGCGGTCGCAGACGCCGCCCTCGTACTGGGTGTTGTAGAAGTAGAGGGTCTTGGAGCGTCCGAAGATCGGCCGGATCGCCTCCCGCGAGGCCGAGGTGATCCCGCCCTGGATGACGTCGACCTTCTCCTTCAGCGCCAACTGCTGCGCATATTGCGTGTAGAGCTGCATGTTCGACTGGGTGTCGTAGGCGATGATCTTCACGGGGCGCCCAAGCAGACCGCCGGTCTTGTTGATCAGATCGACCGCGTATTCGGTCGTCTCGATCATGCGCCTGCCTTCCAAGCCGAGCGCGCCGGTGCCGTCGAGCAGGCTCCCGAGCTTGATCGGCTCGGCGGCCAAGCCGTTGCGAGCGAAGAACGGCATCGCCACGGTGCCCGCAGCCAACGCACCGATCCGGAGGGCACCGCGCCGGCTGATGCTGTGGTAGTTCATGATAAGCCGCTCCGTTTCCGCGCCGGCCGCGATCCGGTGCCGGGGACGAGCAGGGCTTGGCAAGACCGATGCCAACAATTCCAACAAATCGCACATGCCTGCGTAAGCCGAGATCCGAGCTGACCCGGGTGCGGGTGCTGATCCGCGATCCCGCCAAGGCCGAATTCCCCGCCGGGGTCGAGGTCGCGACGGGCGACCTCCTCGACATCGACGCGCTGCGCCGGGCCTTCGTCGGCGTGCGCACGCTGTTCCTGCTGAATGCGGTGACCGGCGACGAGTTCACCCAGGCGATCGTCACCCTCAACCTCGCGCGCGAGGCCGGCGTCGAGCGGGTCGTCTACCTGTCGGTGTTCGGGGCCGACCGCGCCGTCGAGGTGCCGCACTTCGCGGTGAAGTTCGGGGCCGAGCGCATGCTGCTGCAGATGGGCTTCGGCGCCACGATCCTGCGCCCGACCTACTTCATCGACAACGAGGCGATGATCCGGGACGTGATCGTGGACCACGCGGTCTACCCGATGCCGATCGGCGGCAAGGGCGTCGCCATGGTCGACGCGCGCGACATCGCCGAGATCGCCGCGATCGCGCTGATCCGCCGCGACGCGGCGCCGGGCCCGCTGCCGGTCGAGACCATTAACCTCGTCGGGCCGGACACGCTCACCGGCGCGGGCCTCGCCGCGATCTGGAGCGCGGTGCTCGGTCGCCCGGTCGCCTACGGCGGCGACGATCCGAGCGGGTTCGAGCAGGCCATGGCCGGCACCATGCCGCGGTGGATGGCCTACGAGATGCGCCTGATAGCCGAGCGCTTCGTCGGCGACGGCATGATCCCGGAGGCCGGCGACCGCGAGCGGCTGACCGCGATCCTGGGCCGCCCGCTGCACGCCTACCGCGACGCCGCCGCCGCCCTCGCCGGTCCGGCCGCGCGGGCCGCCGGCTGAGCGGCCGGCTCACGGCGCGCGATAGGCCGATCCGTCGCCGGCGGTCGCCGGGTGGTCGACGTAGCGGCCGTGCCGGGGCACCGCGACGGTCTCGAAGTCCCGCGCCAGGACGTCGAGGCCGCGGCGCATCTCCGCGCCTTCCAGGGCGCGGCCGTGGCCGGTGACGACGCGCTCGGGCTGCAGGGCGGCGAGGCTGCGGACCGAGGCGGCGGCGGCGGGCCAGTCGATCGTCAGGTACATCGGCGGCCCGTGGATCTCGAGCTCCTGGACCGCGACCGCGTAGATCGATTCCTGCGCCGTCGTCACGAAGGCGTCCCCGGCGATCAAGGACCGGTCGCCCGGGCGCCAGAGCGAGACGTGGCCGGGGCTGTGGCCGGGGGTGTGGTTCCAGCGCCAGCCCGGCATCGGCGGCACCGTCCCGTCCTCCGGCAGGGTGACGAGGCGGCTGGCCACGTCGACCGGCTTCGTCGGGTAGAACGGCGACAGCAGCGCCAGCGCGCCGCCGCCGACATTCGGATCGGGCCGCGGGTAGGCGGCGCTGCCGTCGAGGTAGGGCCGCTCCAGCGCGTGGGCGTAGACGGGCGCGTCCCATTCCGCGGCCAGATCCTCCAGCACCCCGACATGGTCGAAATGCCCGTGGGTGAGGACGATGGCCGCCGGGCGGGCGCCGGGGCCGAAGCGTGCCTCGGCCGCGCCCTGGATCAGGCCCTTCGTGCCGGGAATGCCGGCATCGACCAGCACCCAGCCGCGATCCCCGGCGCCGGACGTGCCGACGAAGACGACGTTGACCATCATCAGGCGGCGATAGGCGAGATCGCCGGCGAGCGTCCTTGTGCCGTCCTCGGCGGCCTTGCCCGCCTGCGCCTCCGGGTCGACGGAAACCTGCTGGACCATGGCCGCGCGTCCTTTCGATGGGGGCGATGACCGCCTGCCTGCCGACGCGGATCCGATCGGCCACGCGTCTCGCCGACCGTATCATTTGCCGGCAAATCAGATATTTTCCGCCTGCAAGGTTCCTGGCATGCCGCGCGACCCGGAGGCGTCGCCCGACCAGGGCCGCAGGGCCTCGGGAGTCCGGAAATCGTGCGGGACCGCGAAGTCGGCGGCCGCCCCGCGCATGGCCTGCGGCGGACGGGGGAAGCCGCTGCGGCCGCCGTAGTCGAAGGCACCGGGCCGGGAGAGGCGCTTGGCGGCGATCAGCCCCTGGGCACAGACGACGTCGAGCACCGTCACGCCCGCCACCGCCGCCGTCGCGGCGACACGGTTGGCCCTCTGCCCACGATCGCCCTCGAAGCCCTGGGCCAGGGTCGCGAGGTCGAGGACGTCGCCGACGACGCGGCCCAGGATCCACGGCGCCGGATCGTGGCTCGTCAGGATGGCGACGCCGGTCGCGACCTCGCGCACGCCGTAGCTGCGCACCAGCGTCTCCCGGCCCTCGAGGCCGAGGGTCCTGCACAGGCCCCGCGCCGCCGCCAGCTCCAGCAGCCCGAGGCCGATCGAGAACCAGCCGAGGCCGCGCGCGAGCGCGTGGTGGCCGGTCCGCGCGCCGCGGCCGGGCGCCGGGCGCGTCGGGGGGGAGGGACGCGCGCCGCTCATGGCCGGATCACCACCTTGATGCAGCCGTCCTGCTTGTCGCGGAAGGTGCGGTACATCTCGGGGCCGTCCTCCAAGCCGACCGTGTGGGTGATGACGAAGGACGGGTCGATCTGCCCCTCCTCGATCCGGCGCAGCAGGTCGTCGGTCCAGCGCTTCACGTGCGTCTGCCCGGTGCGGACGGTCAGTCCCTTGTTCATCAGCGCGCCGATCGGGAACTTGTCGATCAGGCCGCCATAGACGCCCGGCACCGAGAGGATCCCGGCCGGCCGGCAGACCATGATCATCTGGCGCAGGACGTGGGCGCGGTCGGTCTCCAGCATCATCGCCTGCTTGGCCCGGTCGTAGACCGCGTCGACCGCGCCGAGCGCATGCGCCTCGAGCCCGACGGCGTCGATGCACTTCTCCGGCCCGCGGCCGTCGGTCATGTCGTTGAGCCGGGCGACGATGTTCGATTCGGCGTGGTAGTCGAGCACCTCGGCGCCGCCGGCCCGCGCCATCGCGAGGCGCTCGGGCACCCGGTCGATGGCGATCACGCGCTTGGCCCCGAGCAGAATCGCGGAGCGGATCGCCATCTGCCCGACCGGCCCGCAGCCCCAGATCGCGACCGTGTCCTCCGGCTGGATGTCGCACTGGACCGCGCCCTGCCATCCCGTCGGGAAGATGTCGGACAGGAACAGCAGCCGCTCGTCGGGGATGCCGTCCGGCACCTTGATATGGGTCGAGTCGGCGAACGGCACGCGCAGGTACTCGGCCTGGCCGCCGGCATAGCCGCCGGTCAGGTGGGTGTAGCCGAACAGGCCCGCCGTGGTGTGGCCGAAGGCGGCGTCGCCGAGCGCCTTGTTGCGGTTGGTGCGCTCGCAGACCGAGAAGTTGCCGCGCCGGCATTGCGGGCACTGGCCGCAGGTGATCGTGAACGGGACGACGATCCGGTCGCCCACCTTCAGCGCGGCGTTGTCCTTCCCCACCGCGACCACCTCGCCCATGGTCTCGTGGCCCATGATGTCGCCCGCCTTCATGCCGGGCATGAAGTGGTCGTAGAGGTGCAGGTCGGAGCCGCAGATCGCGCAGCTCGTGACCTTGATGATCGCGTCGCGCCCGTCCTCGATCGTCGGATCGGGAACCGTGTCGCAGCGGATGTCGGTGGTGCCGTGCCAGACGAGGGCCTTCATGGTGCGAAGCTCCCGGCCGCCGCTCGGACGATGCGGCGCATACGGGAGCAACTGCGGTCCCCGGGGTTGGTTCTGTCGGGTTTCGGACCGAACCGGTCGGGCGGCCGGCGAGATACGGGCGGCGGGCCGACGTTTTCATGCCGGCTCCGGCGACCGAGGCGGATGGGCTTCGGATGTCGCGGCGACCGGGGCGGGTCACGCTTCCTCTCCGGGCTCGGACCTCATCCTGAGGCGCCGCGCGAGCGGCCTCGAAGGAGCCCTCACGGGATCTCGCGCGCTGGAGGGCTCCTTCGAGGCTTCCGCTGCGCGCAAGCACCTCAGGATGCGGATGCGGGTGGGATCGGGGATCGAACGGGGCCGCATGCCCTGCCGGGCAATGGCGAAGCGGTCACCGGAAACCTGCTCTCCCAAAACACCGCCCGCACCGGCGCGGCCGTGCCTACGCCGCCGCTTCGTCCGGGTCCGCCCGCGCGGTGAGCCGGTAGAACACGGCGAGGCCGCACCCGAACACGGCCGCGCCGAGCCAGGTCGCGTAAGGGGCGAAACCTGGCCCGACGAGGGCGAGGGACGCGCTGCGCCCGGCCAGGGTGTCGGCGACGGCCAGGATCACGCCGACGAAGCTCTCGCCGACCAGGAATCCGGAGGCGAGGAGGACGCCGCGGCGGCGCGCGGTCTCGGTCGCCGCGCCGGCATCGTCCCCTTGCGCCGCGGCGCGTGCCCGGATCGTCCGCTCGGCGAGCCAGCCGAGGACGCCGCCGACCGCGATCGTCATCTCGACCGAGAGCGGCAGGTACATGCCGATGCCGACGGTGAGCGCGGGGAAGGTGAGGTCGCGCCGCCGCAGCCACGCCTCGACCGCGACCAGCACGGCCCCGAGCCCGGCGCCGATCAGCACCATCGTCCACGGCAGGGTGCCGTGGACGATGCCGCCGGCGATCTGCGAGGTCAGCGCCGCCTGGGGGGCGGGCATGGCGTTGGCCGCCTCCATGCCCTCGCGCGGCAGGGCGCCGACGAAGCCGTAGGCCTCGTAGAGCAGGGACAGCAGCGGCCCGATGACGGCGGCGCCGACCGCGACGCCGATCAGCAGCACCACCTGCTGGCGCCAGGGCGTGGCGTCGACGAGCTGGCCGGTCTTCAGGTCCTGCAGGTTGTCGTTGGCGATCGAGGCCATCGTGACGATGACCGCGGCCACGAGCAGCGCCATCGCGATGACGAAGCGGTCGCCCTCCGGTCCGGCGGAGCGGCCGACCAGCAGCGGCAGCAGCACCGCCGCGGCCATGGCGGTGAGGATGCCGATGCCGGAGATCGGGCTCGAGGACGAGCCGAGGAGGCCGGCCAGATAGCCGCAGGTGGCGGCCATCAGGAAGCCGAACAGCACCGCGAACACGGTCGCGGCCGCGACGAGCCCGTACAGCCCGCCGCCGAGCTCGGCGCCCGATGCGAAGCCGGCGAACAGCCATGCCAGCGGCAGGGTCAGCGCCAGCACCGCGGCGCCGACCCAGGTGATCGGCAGGTCGCGCTCGGCCCGCGGATGGTCCGGGCCGGGCAGCCGCGAGCCGCTGGTCCGGACCGAGGCCAGGGCGGTGGCGATGCTGCCGAGGATCGAGCGGGCGAGCGACCCGACGGTCCAGAGGCCCCCGACCGCGATGATGCCCGCCCCGATCAGGCGGACCTGCCCGGACCACACCGCCTCGGCCATCTCCGACGGCGAGGCGCCCTCCCCCTGCCCGAGCGCGGTCAGCAGCGGCACGGCGACGCCCCAGGCGATCGCGACGCCGGTGAGCAGCGCAAGGCACGCGCCGATCCCGACGAGGTAGCCGACGCCGACGAGTGCCAGGGAGAAGCCGGTGCCGAGGCGGAACACCGCGCTCCCCGCCGCGAGCGTCCCGTGCATCCCCTCGGCCAGCAGCCGGAACCCGGTGGTCGCGAGCCCGATCGCGCCCGCGCCGGCGGCCGCGCCGAGGAGATCGCGCAGGCCCTTCGCGCCGGCCTCGCCCTCGCCGGTGCGCAGCACCTCGGCGGCGGCGACGCCCTCCGGGTAGGGCAGGCCCGCGCGGGTGACGAGCGCGCGCCGGAGCGGGATCGAGAACGCGACGCCGAGCAGGCCGCCGAGGGCGCACACCGCGCTGGTCTGCCAGAACGGGAAGCCGTGCCAATGCCCGATCAGCACCAGGCCGGGCAGGATCAGGATGACGTTGCACAGCGTGCCGGCGGCGGAGGCCTGCGTCTGCACGATGTTGTTCTCGAGGATGCTCGAGCCGCCGAGCAGCCGCAGGCAGCCCATCGAGATCATCGCCGCCGGGATCGAGGACGAGAACGTCATCCCGGTCTTCAGGCCCATGTAGACGTTGGCGGCGATGAACACGACCGTGATCGCGCCGCCGAGCGCGATTCCGCGCGGGGTGATCTCCCGCGCACGCGGCGCGCCTTTGCGTGCACGCGGTGCATCCTGGCTTCCACGCGGTGCATCCTGGGCCTTCGTCACCTGGTTCGCCGCGTCCATCGTGCCTCCGGTCCCGGCCGTCCCGCGCGACATCGACGCGTCGTCCCGAGCGAAACCCGAGCGGCAGGGCGTTTTCTCCCGCCGCGACGCTTTGCCGTCGCGGCCCGGCATGGACGGGATCTGCATTCGCCGCGCCGGGCGCGTCCCACGACGATCCTCGCAAGGCTCGCCGCGCGACGGCCGTTCGCGTCGACCTCGGCTAGTCTGTCGATCGATGCAACGGGCCGAACCATAACCTGCGTTAAGCTTGATTTTTGTCGGCCGCGTCGCGGAACAAGGAATTCGAGCCGAGGTTTCCCCGGCAGATCGGCGGGCTCGGGCCCGATGGGCGCTCCGCCCCGCCGCGCTTCGACACACACAGCCGGGCCTCGGACGGTCGCCGCGCGGGACGCGACGCGGCACGCCCGAGCGATCGTGACAGGTGCGCATGGATCTCCCCACGGACGATGCCAGCCCCCCGCTGGCCGAGCGCTTCCGCGCCTTCCTTCAGACCCCATCCTTCCCTCGCGTCGGCGCCGAGCCCGCCCCCACGCGCGGGCCGATCCGGTCCGTCGTCGGCCGCGACCGGGCACGCCCGGCGCCGTTTCAGGGCCTCCCGGCGATCTTCGGCCAGCCGGGCACGCCGTCGGAGGAGGGCTTCGCGGCGGCCCATGAGCGCCGGCGCCGCGCCGCGGAGCCGGCGCGATGACCGGCCGGCCCGAACCCCGCCCTGATCGCCCTGGTCGAGCGACTGCGCGCCCTCGGCTACAGCTTCACCACCGTGACGCCCGCCACCCATGCCCGCGTCAACGCCCGCCCGCAGGCGGCGCGGGCCCGCAATCTGCGCGACGTGTTCGGCTGGAGCCGCCCCTTCGCCGAGGACCTGCTGCCGGCCGACCTCTTCGCGGCGATGCACGCGGCCGGCGTGCTGGTGCGGGACGGCGACGCCTGGCGCTCGGCGATCCGGGTGTCGAGCCTCGACGGCGAGCTGTTCGTCCATTCCGCCTATCCGCCGAGCACGACCGACGTGGTGTTCTTCGGCCCCGACACCACCCGCTTCGTCGCGGCCGTGGTCGATCACCTCGCGCACCGTGCCGCGCCGGTCCGCCGCGCGGTCGACATCGGCTGCGGATCGGGCGCGGCCGGCATCGCCATCGCCAAGCGCGCGCCCGACGCCGAGATCGCGCTCGTCGACATCAACGACGCGGCGCTCGCGGCCGCCGCCACCAACAGCCGGCTCGCGGGCGTCCACGGCACGGTGCCGCGCCGCAGCGACCTCCTCGCGGACGTCGCGGGCGTCTTCGACCTCGTCGTCTCGAACCCGCCCTTCATGCTCGACCGCGCCGGGCGGACCTACCGCGACGGCGGCGGGACCTACGGCGAGGGCCTGTCGCTCGCCGTGGTCGAGGCCGCCCGCACCCGCCTCGCCCCCGGCGGCAGCCTGGTGCTGTTCACCGGCTCGGCGATCGTGGACGGCGCCGACCCGTTCCGGAGGGCCGCGACCGCCGCCTGCGAGGCCGCGGGGCTGGGCTGGACCTATCGCGAGCTCGACCCGGACGCCTACGGCGAGGAGCTCGACGCGCCGGCCTATGCCGAGGCGGAGCGCATCGCCCTCGTCGTGCTCACCGCGACCCGCGGGACGCCGCGATGACGCCGGCGGACATCGCGGAGCGGGACGCGTTCCGGCGGGACGTGCTCGCCGGCCTGTCCGAGGTGCCGAAGCGCCTGCCGGGCAAGTACCTGTGGGACGAGGCCGGCTCGATCCTGTTCGACCGGATCTGCGACAGCCCCGACTACTATCCGACCCGGCGCGAGATGGCGCTGCTGCCCGCGATCGTGCCGGAGCTCGCCGCCCTCGTCGGAGCGGGCGCGACGATCGTCGAGTACGGCAGCGGCGCGAGCCGCAAGATCCGCACGCTGCTCGACGGCCTCGACCGGCCGCGCCGCTACGTGGCGATCGACATCTCGCGCGCCTACCTCGAGACCTCGGTCGGCACGCTGGCGCGGGACTATCCCGACATCGCGATGATCCCGGTCGGCGCCGACTACGCCGCGCCGATCCGGCTTCCGGTCGACCTCGGCGGCGGGCCGGTGCTCGGGTTCTTCCCCGGCACCAGCATCGGCAACCTCGCGCCGGCCGAGGCGGAGGCCTTCCTGGCGCGGGCCCGCGACACGCTCGGGCCGAGCCATCTCCTGGTCGGCGCCGACCCGACGCAGGACGCGGACCGGCTGCGGCGGGTCTATGGCGGCTGCGACGGCCTGATGCCGGCCTTGCACCTGAACTACCTGACGCGCCTGAACCGGGAGCTCGGCGCCGGCATCGACCGCGACGCCTTCCGCCACGCGGTTCGCATCCTGCACGATCCGCTGCGGGTCGAGGCCCATCTCGTCGCCGACCGTGCCGACACCTGGCGCTTCGGGACGGACGCGATCCGGTTCGCGGCCGGCGAGAGGGTCCGCACCGACATCTCGCACAAGCATGCGCCGGAGGCGTTCCAGGCGATGGCGGCGCGGGCCGGCTGGACGCCGAAGCGCCTCTGGCTCGACCCGGAGGGCCTGTTCAGCCTGCACCTCCTGAGCCGCTGACGCGTGCCGCCCCGCCCTTCGCCGGATCGGGCATGGCAGGATCGGGCATGGCGGGATCGCGGGCGGGCCACGCGCCGGCTTCGCTGTCCGGCCGCGACCGGGCGATCATCGCCCGGACCTGCTCGACCACGGCGCGGGCCGCCGCCCGCTGCAGCCGCGCTTCCTCCCGCGCCGCGCGCGATCGCGCGATCACGTCCTGAGACTCGGCGATCACGGCATCCGCGGAATCGGGTTCGGGCACATCGCGCATGAAGCGGGTCTATTCGACCCGGAAAAATCCGCAACCACCTAGGTTAAGTGCAGCCGAATTCCATCAAGACTGTGTCGATTTTACAGCGACGGCTCGAATATAATCGAGAACGCCCCGGCGCTCGCGTGCATCTTCGAGAGCCGCCCAGAACGACAGCAAGTCGGCCGTTTCACCGGTCGGCTTCGACTTGGCATCGAAGAAGTCGTCGACCGGACAGTCGAGAGCCTCGGCGATCTTGGCGATCATGGCTTCGTTGCTGTGGCCGGTTCCGCCGATATTTGAATTTTGCATACTTTGATGCCCGGTTGACCTATGTTATTGTCCGGCCCGGACCAGCGATCTATCGGGGACGGGGGCGTGGCATCGATTGCGCGCAACTTTTGCTCAAATCGATGCGAGGGTCAACGTGACGACGGACAAGCTCGACCGCATGGCCGAGGTCTGCCTCGAAGCGCATGCCCTGATCGATGCCGGCGGCACGCCGGCGATGCGGGCGATGATCCGGCTCCTGCTGCTTCAGATCGGCCGGGAGATGGCCCGCCGCCAGGCCGAGCCGCGGGGGAAGCCCCAGGAGCATTGAGGCGGCGCCGCGGGGAAGACGGTCGGATCATCCCGCGCAAGCAGGAAGCCGACATCCCAGCACCCGAGGTCGCGTCGGACGAAGCCGTTCCGGCATCAGGTCGCGTGGGCCGGATGCGCCGTGCCCCCTGCCCCCTTAACTTCCAACACATCCGCGCCGAACCGCTCGCGGGTCCCCTCTCCCGGACGGGAGAGGGGGCCGCGGCGGTGCTTCGCGCGATCGAGCCGGCGACGTGGGATCCGGCCGCCGTCACCCCGCCCCGAACGACCGGTGCGCGGCGGCGCGGCAGCGCGGCGATTCCGAAGATGCAACGCATCATGGTGCGAAGGGCAACGTCACGGGCGCCTCGCGGCGCCCCTCGCCCGCCGACGCGAAACCGCCGAGATCCGTTCCGCCGGCAGCATCCCCGACGCCGGCCACGACGAAAAACGCCCCGGCCGGCGGCCGGGGCGCTCCCACGCTTTGCGACGGCGCGGTTTACGCCGCCTTCTGGACCTCGGCCGGGACCTCGGTGGCCGCCCCCTCGATCGCCGGCGCGCGGCTCTTGCCGCCGATGGCGATCTCGATGCGGCGCGGCTTCTTCGCCTCCGGGATCTCGCGGACGAGATCGACGTGGAGGAGGCCGTTCTCCAGCGCCGCACCCGTCACCTGGACGTAGTCGGCGAGCTGGAACCGGCGCTCGAAGCCGCGGGCGGCGATGCCCTGGTGCAGCACCTCGGCGCGACGCTCGGGATCGGGCTTGCGCTCGCCCTTCACGGTCAGCGCGTTCTCCCGCACCTCGATCGACAGGTCGGCCTCGGTGAAGCCGGCCACGGCCACCGTCACGCGGTAGGCGTTCTCGGCGGTGCGCTCGATGTTGTAGGGCGGGTAGGTCGGGACCGCGTCGGACGCCACGAACTGGTCGAGGGCCGAGAACAGGCGGTCGAAGCCGACGGTGGAACGGTAGAGGGGAGCGAGATCGAACTGACGCATAGGACACATCCTCCGTGGAGCAACATGCAGGTTTGAGTCTATGGTCCGCCGCGTGGGCCGGACCGGGCTCGTACCGCCTGACGGCCGGTACGATCATGATATTGGAGGGGGGCGAGGTGCGTTCAAGACCCGGCCGGACGACGGGAACGATGCGGCAGGACGCCGCACTTCTGAGCCTGCACGACACGCCCGGAAACCCGGTTCCCCCCGGCGCCGTGGTGATGGCGGTCGGCACCGCGGACGACTGCACCCTGCGGGCGGCGCGCTGGGCCGCGACGACGCGGACCTGCAAGGGCACGGTCTGCCTGCTCCAGGGCCGGGCCGAGTTCATCGAGAAGTACTACGAGACCATCCGCGAGCTGCGCGCCCGGGGCTTCGCCGTCGTCGCCTTCGACTGGCGCGGGCAAGGGGCGTCGGACCGGCGGGTCGACGACCCGCACAAGGGCCACGTCGCCGCCTTCGACGATTACCGCCGCGACCTGCTGGCGATCCGCGACGCGGTGCTGGTGCCGTTCATGCCCGATCCGCATGTCTGCCTCGCCCACTCGATGGGCGGCTGCGTCGCGCTGACCGGGGCGCTGGACGGCTGGCTGCCGTTCCGGCGGATCGTCACCGTGGCGCCGATGCTGTCGATCCGGATGGTGCGCTCGCCCGCCTTCGCCTCGGTCGCGACGCGGCTGCTGCAGCGCCTCGGCCTCGGCAGCCGCTACGTGCCCGGCGGCGGCCCGGTCTCGATCGCGACGAAGCCCTACCCGAACAACCGGCTGACCCGGGACCCGGCGCGCTACGCCCGCAACGCGGCCGCCGCGCTCGCGGTCGGCGCGGGCGCCGTCGGCGACCCGACCATCGCCTGGACGGCGGAGGCCTTCCGCGCGGTGGCGCGCCTGCGCGACCCGCGCGTGCCGCCGCGGATCGCGACCCCGACGCTGATCCTCGCCGCCGGCTCCGACCCGGTCTGCGGCACGCCCGCGGCCGAGCGCTTCGCCGCCCGCCTCAAGGCCGGCCACATCCTGGTGCTGCCCGACGCCCGCCACGAGATTCTCTCCGAGCGCGACGCGATCCGCGCCGACTTCTGGGCCGCCTTCGACGCCTTCGTGCCGGGCTCGACCGTGCGGGAGACGAAGACGGAGCGGGAGCGACTGGCGACCGCGTGAGGCTGCGCGCGGGCGGGGCGCCGGTCGCGCCGCGAGGCCGGCCGCCGGCGCTTCCCGATGCGGCCGCTCCATGGCCGTCCGACGGCTTCGGGTCGGGGTGGTCGGCGGTCCCGCAGAGTTCGCCATGATCCGCCGTCGAAGGACCGGATCGGGCACATCCGTTCCGGGACACCGCGCCACGACCGGCCATCGACCGCCCCCTATCGGCGACGGATCTCGAACGTTTCCCAGTCGTGTACGACGGTACAGCTCACGGCGAGCGCGTCGTCCGTCGTCGCCGCACCATCCATGCCGTGCCGCCGAGCGAGGCGCGCGCACTTGTCCAGGGCGCTTCGCGCGACGTTTTCGGGTACGTCGAGGACGAGGCTGGTCGCGCGCTCGAGCGTTCGGCCGAACTCCCCCATGTCGGTGCCGAAGCCCGCATCCCCCGATACCATCGAGGGCTGCCCGTCTGCGCATTCCAGCGTGTAGTGAAAGGTCCGGCGGCCGCGCTTGATGGTAATGACCGGACCCGTCCGGATCGCGTACGCGTTTCCGACCTCGGTCGCGATGCGTTGAGCTGCGTCGTCACAGGCGTCGGCCAGGGCCGGTGCGGCCGCGATGACGAGCAGGAGGGGCAGGCGTTTCATCGTTGGCCGCCATCGTGAAAGGCCGGGTTGCAACGGTTTGGCGGCGCAGGATCGCAAACGCCTGGGATCACCAGACGGCGCGGATTGCGCACGTCCCCAGCCTGTCGGCTTGGCTCTGCTTCGTCGGGGGCAGCATCGGCCCCCCCGAGCGCCAACCCGACGCCTGTCGCGGAACGCCGACACCGGCCCCTCCGTGCGCCGGCCGCTCAGAAGCGCGCGCCACCGGGGAAGCTGAACACCGGCATCGAGTCTTGCCGCACGTCGCGCACGTCGGGCGCCATGCCGGTGCGCCCGTCCTGCTTCGCCGCGTTGCCGGGCGGGGCCTCCACCGGCTTGCGGTCCTGGGCGCCGATCTCCGCGGACCCGGCCGCGTCCCGGGGCTTTCCAGGCGTGTCGTCGGCCCGGGCCAAGGCTCCGAAGGCCAGGAGACCGGCGGCGGCGAGCAGGATGCGGGATCCGACCATCATGCGCGTGAAACCTTCCGACGTTGCAAGCCGGGCTCCCGAATCCCTCGGTGCCCCGCTTAGGCAAATCGTCTTATCGGCTGCCGTCCGCGCGGTCCAGCGCCGGGCGCGGCGTCAGGCCTCGACCCGCGCGCTCGCCAGGATCGCCACGCCGCAGGCGATGACCGCGATGCCGGCGATCATCGGCAGGGTCACCGGCTCGCCGAACAGCAGCGCGCCGCCGAGCGCGGCGCCGACCATGCCGACGCCGGCCCAGATCGCGTAGACGACGCCGATCGGCAGCATGTCCATGCTCGAGGACATCAGCCACAGGGCCGTGCCGTAGCCGAGCGCAACGATCAGGGTGGGGACCGGCCGGGTCAGGCCGTCGGCCGCCTTCAGCGCCAGGGTCGCGGAGATCTCGGCGCCGATCGCGATCGCCAGCGTCAGGTAGGGGCTCATGCGCTGGCCGCCAGCGCGGTGCCGGCCGCGTCTTCCGGCACCGGGGGCGGCACGGCGAACATCTCGATGTCGTCGGCGAACTGCTCGACGATCGTCGCCGCGTTCGCCAGGCACACCGGCAGGTAGGCCGGCAGCCGCGGCGCCGGCGCGAACCCCTCGGCGAGCGGGCGGTCGTTGGCGAAGGTCACGTCGAGGGCGCAGAACGCGTAGTAGGCGCGCACCGCGCGGAGCATCGCCTGCTTCAGCGGCCCGTCGAGGCCGAACACCTCGGCGAAGCGCCGGCGCAGCACGGTGCGGTCGGCGGCGAGGTCGAACGGCCGGAAGGCGCGCACGCCGTCGCTCGGCTCGGCCGCCTCGAAGGCGACGATGACCTCGGCCCAGGTGGTGCGGCCGCTCATGCCGGCCGAGAGGTGGTAGAGGTCGTGCCGGAGCGTCGGCTTGGTCAGGAGCCCGACCAGCATCTCGGCGACCCAGTCGGCCGGGACGACGTCGACGTGGCTCTCGGGCGCGCAGGGCAGCATGCGCAGGGCGTCGGCGGCGCGCAGCACCCAGAGGATGCTCGAGCTCGGGCCCGCGCCGAGGCTGGCATGGCCGACGACGATCGAGGGCCGGGCGACGACGATCGGCAGGTCGGGGAACCGCGCCGCCAGCGAGGTCTTGGTCGCGGCCTTGGACACGGTGTAGGCGACGATGTGCCGGGCCTCGGCCGCCGGGTAGTCGGTCTCGGCGACGATCGCCGCGGCGTCGGCGCCGCAGATCATCGCGGTGCCGACGTGCAGGAACCGCCGGAGCTTCGGCATCGCCTGCGCCCGCCGCGCCAGCGCCAGGGTGCCGTCGTGGTTGGTGCGGTAGACCCGCTCGTCGCCCCACCACGAGGTGTCGGCGGCCAGGTGCAGCACGTGGGTGCAGTCGTCGAGGCGCGGATCGCGGTCGAGGTCGGCCCGGGTGAAGTCGCCGGGGACAACCTCGACCTTGCGGGCGAGCCGCTGGGCGGTGAAGGCGTCGGTGAACCGGGCGAGCCGCGCCGCGATCCGCTGGCGGCCCTGCTCGACGCCGGCGCAGCGCACGAGGCAGACCCAGGTGGCGTCGTCGCCCGCCTCGAGCGCCCGGTGCAGCACCGCGCCGCCGATCAGCCCGGTCGCCCCCGTCAACAGAATCCGTGGCACAGTCCGCCTCCCACTCTTTGCGGCGAGACATAGACAGAAACGTTCCGATATAATCCCCGCATCGCGGCGCAGAGGGTGATTAAAGATCGGCCGTGCTCGGCCGGCAACATTCACGAATTCGTGAACGACATCTTGGCGTTGAAGTCCCGTTGCTTGCGCTGCAGCCTCACGGGTCGATCCGGACCGAGTAGATCGCCCCGAATCCGACCGTGACGTCGTTCGGCGTGCCGAGGCGCCGGACGATCGGGCTTCCCGCGGCGGCGGCGACGAGGCGGTCGTAGCGTACCGAGCCGATCGTCTGCCACGCCTCCGACCAGGCGTAGGCCAGGGCCACGATCGCGCCGACGGAGCGGGGCCCGCCCGCGGCGCGGTAGGGCGTCAGCCGCGGGTCGGCGATCGCGGCGACCGGCACGTCGAAGTCGAGCCGCATCGCGGCGGCGTCCCCCAGCACGAGGCGGGGGCCGCCGCTCAGGGTGACGCGGCCGGCGGTGCCGACGAGGTCGGCGCCGAGCTTGGCCACGAGGCCGTCATGCGCGCGCAGGCCCTGCGTGACCTCGGCGCGCAGCCGCAGCACGTCCTCCACCGGCCAGACCGCGCCGAACAGGCCGAGCCCGGCCGCGACCGGGCGGCGCGGCAGCCCGGCGAGGCTGCGGTCGTCGTGCGCCGCGCGGCCGCTGCGGACATCGAGAACGGCGCCGGCCTGCACCGCGCGCTCGTCCACCAGGGCGGCGTCGAGGGCGTCGTCGGGCGAGAACCAGTCCGGGCGCTCGTCGGCCTTGCGGAACGAAGCGTAGGGCAGCCCCCACAGCCCGGCCGCCCGCGCGCCCTGGAAGCGCCCGCCGGCGCCGGCGAACCCGCCGACGGACACCACGGTGCCGGGGTCGAACAGCGCCGAAAGGTCGCCGGCGCGGGCCGGCGCCGGATCGAGCGCGGCCGAGGCGAGCACGGCCAAGGCGAGCGCGGCCACGGCGGGCGCGCGGACGGCCGCCGCGCGGGTCGCCCGGGCTCGGGCCCCTGTCTCGTCGATCGCGCCCAAGACCCGGCCTCCAGCGGCGCGACCGCCGTGCGCACGCCCCTCGGGCGAGACAGGATGCCTAGCAGATCCGCCGCCCGGGGAACGGTCCCGCCGGCGGATTTCGGGCGATGCCGGCCGCCCCGCCCGTCACGCTTTCGTGTCGAACGCGTCGCCGGAACGGGGGCATGCTTGTCCGATCGGCCGGGCGAGCGACGCCAGGCGGAAGCGGATGCCGGAGCCGTCGCTCGGCGGCATCCGGACGCACGCCGAGGTGCTGCGGAGCCCGATCCCGGCCAAGGGCGGCGAGACCAGGCCGGAGCATTGGCCGGAGCATTGCCCGGAGCATCGCAAGGGCATGGAAGGCCTCGTCGCGGAGGCGCGGAAGCACGGCATCGAGGAGGCGCCGCGCGACGGCGAGCTGCGCGACGTCAAGATCCTGGCCCCCGGGCCCGAGGGGCGCTACCGCAGCTTCGCCCGCGCCGCCGCATGGTCCGGCGCCTGGGCGAACACCGCCCGCATCGCGTGCCAGAGCGGCTTGCGCCCAAACTGCGCATCGAGCGGCAGCGCGCGCTGGGGCAGGCCGTCGGGGCGCTTGCGGTAGGGGTGGTCGTTGAGCCACGTGTCGGGGTCGTAGAGGTCCCACGACATCACGGTCAGCACCGCGGGCTCGGCCGCCACGACCTCGAGATAGGATCTGGCGAGGTCGGCGACCTTGCGGTCGCGGGTGGCGATGTCGGCCGGGAACGCCCGGTCGTCGATGTCGAACTCGGTGATCTCGATGCCGAGCCCCATCCTGCCGATCTCCGCGAGGAAGCGCCGAAGCTGGCCCTGGTCGATCGGCACCGTGCTGGTGATGTGCGATTGCAGGCCGAAGCGGCGGATCGGCACGCCGCGCGCCAGCATCCCCTCCAGGCGCTTGAGCACGCGGGTGCGGCGCGCCTCCATCCACGGCACGCCCTGCTCGACCGCGTCCTCGTTCCAGCAGCCGGCCGCCGTCGGGTCGACCTCGTGCAGGATGCGGAAGGCGAGGTCGACGTAACCGGGGCCGAGCGCGGTGAGCCACGGGCTCTCGCGCAGGCCCTCCGGGCCGCCGCCGTCCTGCGACAGCACCTCGTTGACCACGTCCCAGGAGGCGATCTGCCCGCGGTAGCGGCCGGCCACGGTCTCGATCCAGCGGCGCAGGAAGTCCTCGGCCTGGGGGGCGGCGGCCCGCGCCAGCAGCGGGCGCACCCAGGGCGGCAGCGCCTCGTGCCAGACCAGCGTATGCCCGCGCATGCGCTGGCCGTTGCCGCGGGCGAAGCGCACCAGGGCGTCGGCTGGCGCGAAATCGGTCTTGCCGGGCTCGGGCCGCACCACCTCCATCTTCATCTCGGTGCCGCAGACCAGCATCCCGGCCTCGCGCGCCACCGCCTGCCGGTAGGCGGGATCGCGCGCGAAGCGGAAGCCGGGCACCTCGGTGCCGTAGGTCAGCCCGGTGCGGGCGGCCGCCGCCTGCAGGCTGTCGGCCGACCACGACGGCCGGCCCGGCGGCCCGAACGGCGCGGGCGCGGCGCGGACGGGCGCGGCCAGGGCGCAGGCGGCGCCGGCGAGGAGGGTGCGGCGGGTGGGGATCATGGCCTCCCATCGCGGGGCGGGCGCAGGAAGCGCACCACGGTCGCGGTCGTCCTCCTGCGGCGTCATCGCCGGAACAGCGGGTCGTTCTCCAGCACGATCGGCAGGCCGTGCGGGGTCGCCTCCGCGGCTCGGAGGAAGGCGTCGCGGCGGGCGTCGAGGGCGGGGCCGTCGGCGATGCCGCGGGCGGCAAGGATCGTCTCCAGGGCGGCGAGCCAGCGGCCGTAATCGGCCGGCGCCTCCGGGCCGTCGGCCGGGCGGATCGCGGCGCCGAGCGCGTCGGCCCACTCGGCCCCGGTGAACAGCCCCGAATCCTGCAGCGCGACCACCATCGCGAAGACCTGCGCCTCCCAGGGTGCCGAGAACGGGGCGACGGGCTCGCTCATGCGGCCCCGCCCGCGATGTAGCGCTCGAACACCGCGACGGTGACGCGCCCGTTCGGGTCGGCATCCTCGCCCCAGAGCTCGGCGGCCGGGAAGGCCACGGTGTAGAGCCAGTCCGGGTTCTCGCCCTGCCCGCAGGCGTTGGTGTCGGGCAGGACGAAGGCGCCGTGGACCCGCAGCACCGTGCCGCTCTTGGCCCGGACGTAGCGCGGCAGGCGGGTGTGCGTCGGCGGGTGGATGTTGCGCATCGTCACCGCGTCGCCGACCGCGAAGCGCGCCGGCGCGGGCGCGGGCCGGTCGCTCGGGAAGCCGGCGCGGTAGCGCGGCTCCAGGATGTCGGCGGTGAGCACCCGCGCCACCGGCGCCGGATCGGGATCGGCGACGCCGCGGGCGATCTCCTCGGGCCGCGTGAGGTTATGCGCGGCGAGCTGGCGCTCGAGGGCGTCGAGCCAGATCGCGTAGTAGCTGGCGCGCAGGTAGTCGGCCGGCGGCATCGACTCGCGGGCGGCGCGGCTGCCGTCGAGGGTCCAGGCACCGGTGAAGCCCATCGCCATGGCGAGCGCGAAGACACGCTTCTCCCAATCGGCGTGGAACACCGGCTCGTTCGGCTCGGGGGCGACCGGGCCGAGGCCGTGCATCCCGCCGAGGTCCTGGCCGCCGTTCATGCCGGGACGCCCGGCAGGCCGGTGCCGATCATCGCGTCGCGGGTGACGAGGCCGGCGAGCCGGCGCTCGTCGAAGGCCTCGGTGCCGGCGGGCCGCATCGGCAGCACCATGTAGCGCAGCTCGGCGGTCGAATCCCACACGGTGATCCGCGTCGTCTCGGGCAGGCGCACCCCGAACTCGGCGAGCACGCCGCGCGGGTCGATCACGGCGCGGGCGCGATAGGGCGGCGCCTTGTACCAGACCGGCGGCAGGCCGAGCACCGGCCAGGGGTAGCAGGAGCACAGGGTGCAGACGACGAGGTTGTGCGCGTCCGGCGTGTTCTCGACCACCACCATGTGCTCGCCGCCGCGCCCGCCGATCCCGAGCTCGGCGATCGCCGGCGTGGCGTCGGCCAGCAGCCGTGCGCGATAGGCCGGATCGACCCAGGCGCGGGCCACCACCTGCGCCCCGAGATGGGGCCCGACCCGGGTCTCGTAGCGCTCGACCAGCGCGTCGAGCGCCGCCGGCTCGACGTAGCCCTTCTGCACCAGGATCGATTCCAGCGCCCGCACCCGCGCCTCGACGGGGGACAGCGCGCCGTGGTCGTGCCCGTGCTGGTGCCCGTGGTCGTGATCCGGGTCGTCGTGACGATGGGCCATCCGCGCCGCCGCCCGCCTCAGGCCAGGTCGAGCGAGCGCTCGAAGGCGGCCGCGTTCGAGGCGTGGCCCTTCGGGTCGGTCACGACGATGTCCTTGAAGCCGCGCCGGGCCAGCTCCCAGGTCTTCTCCAGGGCCTGGTCGGCGGTCCCGCACGCGAACGTCGCGGGGCGCCCCGCATGGTCGTTCGCCTTCACAGTGTACACGGCACGTCCTCCCGATCGCTCGAATCGACCATACCCGGATGTGGCGTCGGCCGCGAGGATCGGGAAGGGGTTCGGTGAATCGGGTGCAGCGCGGCGCGGATTTGGCCCGCCGCGGAACGCGGCGGGCGGCAGCCGGACCCTCGGGCGGGGTGGACGGTCCGCGTCCGAACTTTGTGGAACCTCGGACGGTCCGCCGACCGGTAGCCCGGCACGTCAGGCCGGGTTGGGCGGAAAGCAGCCGTCGCGATAACGTTGCTATGCGTTCGGGGTAGAAGCACTGTGATACATCCCCTTTCGAACTCCCGGGCGTGGTCGGCCGCTTTGATCCTTGCGTGGCTGAGCCTTCTGATATCGTCGGCCCTCCCCTCTAAATCGGAGGCATCGCCCTATCGTCTCAAGCATCTGTTCTACGGATGCTGGACCCGTGAGGCGACGCATCCCGAACGCGCGCGCTGGCAGACCTCATTCTCGACGTGGTGCTTCGAACACGGCCGAATGCTCGGCGGCTTGACGTTCGATGCAGGCGACGGCTGGGACTACTGCGAACGCTGGCATCTGCACGGGCAGCGGCTCGCGGTTTCTGGTACCCATGACGACGACAGGGCTTGCCTCTACGCCTTCTCGGAGGACCGACAGACGCTGATCCTGCGCGATTGTGCGGCGGCCGGGGATTGGCGGCGGGATGACCCGGCGACCGAGGCCCGTAGGGGCGATCGGACATGCCGGACGCAGGGGCGTCCTGAGCCCGAAAAACAACCGTAGAGCTTGATCGGTTTCGCGTCCGCTTCGGGCGACACCGGGCCGTCCGCGTCAAAGCGAGAGGTCGGGGCCCGCTTCCCTCCCACACCGGCCATGGGCCGAACGGGCGCACATCGTCGTCTGCCCGCCAGGCGCCATCGCCCGCGCCACCGGAGCGCGACCGGCCCGGCCTCGGCCGCGTTCTGGCACGGGCGTCGCGCCCCGAGGCCCCGCCCGGAGGGCCGCCGCGGGGCCGGGCGGTCAGGCGGCGCGGACCGTCGCCAGGAAGCGGGCGACCTCCGCGGTCAGGTACTCGGACTGGCGCGACAGCTCGGAGGCGGAGGCGAGCACCTGGCTGGCGGCCGCCCCGGTGTCCTCGGACGCGCGCGCCACGCCCGCGATGTTGCTCGTCACCTCGTTCGTCCCGCTGGACGCCTGCCCGACGTTGCGCACGATCTCCTGCGTGGCCGCGCCCTGCTGCTCGACGGCGGCCGCGATCGTCGTCGCCACCATGTCGATCTCGCGGATGCGCGCCGCGATCGAGCCGATCGCGTGCACGGCCTGCCCGGTGGCGCCCTGGATCTGGCCGATCTGGTCCGAGATCTCCTGCGTGGCCCGCGCGGTCTGGGCGGCGAGCTCCTTCACCTCGACGGCGACCACCGCGAAGCCGCGGCCGGCCTCCCCGGCCCGCGCCGCCTCGATCGTCGCGTTGAGCGCCAGCAGGTTGGTCTGGCTCGCGATGTTGGAGATCAGGCCGATCACGTCGCCGATCTTCCCGGCCGCGGCGCTGAGGTCCTGCACCAGGGCGGCGGTGTCGTCGGCCTCGGCGACGGCGCGCTGCGCCAGGTCGGTCGATCCCGAGACCTGCCGGCCGATCTCCTGAACCGAGGCGCCGAGCTCCTCGGCGGCGGCGGCCACGGTGTTGACGTTGACGGCCGCCTCCTCGGCGGCGGCGGCCACCGTCGTCGACTGGCTGGCGGTCCCGGCCGCCGTGGCCGTCATGGTCCGGGCGGTGGCCTGCAGCGCGCCGGCCGAGGACGACACCCGCCCGACGATGCCGCCGACCGCCTGCTCGAACCCGTCGGCCATCTGGCGCATGCCGGCCTTGCGCTGCTCCTCGGCCGAGGCGCGGGCGAGCGCCGTCTCGGCCTCCAGCGCCTGCGTGCGGATCAGGGTGTCCTTGAAGACCTGGACGGCGCCCGCGATCGCCCCGACCTCGTCGCGGCGGTCCCGGAACGGGATTTCGGCGCCGGTGTCGCCGCGCGCGAGGCGGCCCATCAGGTCGGTGATCGCCCGGATCGGGCGCGAGACCGCCCAGTTCACCAGGAGCGCGCCCATGGCGGCGGCGGCGAGCATGGCGAGGAGCCCGACGAGGACGGCCTGACGCGAGCCGGCGCCGGCGGCCTCGGCGATCCGCGCCCGGTCGTCCAGCAGGCTCCGCTCGATCGTCGCGATCTCGGCGGCCTTCAGGCGCAGCCGGTCCATCGCCGCCTTGCCGGCGCCGGAGATCGCGAGCTGCCGCGCCTGGCCGCGCGTCGGCTCGTCGCGCATTAGCGCGATCTCGCGCTCGGCGATTCCGTCGTGCCAGGCCTGGGCGTCCTGGTCGAGCGCGCCCAGGCGCTGCAGCTGCGCCGGGTTGTCGGAGACCATCGCGCGGATCCGGGCGAGGGCATCGGCGTAGGCCTTGGTGCCGGCCCGGTAGGGCTCGAGGAAGCTCGGCTCGGCGCTCAGCAGGTACCCGCGCAGGCCGGTCTCCTGGTTGACCATGGCGGTGGTCAGCGCCTCGACCTGCTCCAGGACCCGGTAGGTGTGATCGCGCCACCGTTGCGCCTCCTCGACGGAGCCGAGGCCGCGCCAGCTCACCAGCGCGGCGAGGCCGGCCGCGCCGATGATGACCGCGAAGACCAGCAGGAGCTTGGTCATCAGGCGTAAATCGACGACGGTACGCATTCGAAAGCCCCGGGATGACGGCGCAAGACCGAGTTTTTCCTCTCGGACGCGGTGTTCATCCTCTACGCGGCAAGCGGTTAAGCCCGCGCTACCGACGAAGTGTTGCGCGCACGCCGAAGCGGCCGCGCGAATACGGATGCCGTCACCTGCTACAACCTACCGGTTGCATCGGTGGAAGCGCATACCGGCGACCCCGACTCGCCGTCCCGCAGCTCGTCGGCGGGTCCGTGCGAGGCCGGGCGTTCGGGCCCCCTCCCCCGGCATCGCACGCCGGACGCCAGGAGAATTTTTCGGAGCCGGCCGGGAACCGGATCGCGGTGTTCGCATTTTTTGCGCGCGAGGCCGTTCGAAGGCTCGCCCACGGGCGCCGGAAGGCATCCGGCGACCCTTGTCATCACGTTGCTCCCAGGAGGATGTGGTCATGAGGACCCTTGATTTCGCACCGCTCTACCGATCCACCGTCGGCTTCGACCGCCTGTTCGCGATGCTGGACCGAGCCGCGCAGGCCGAGGCGTCGTCGACCTGGCCGCCCTACGACATCGAGCGGGTGGCCGACGACGCCTATCGCATCACCATGGCCGTCGCCGGCTTCGCGCCCGGCGAGATCGAGCTGACGCAGCACGGCGCCAGCCTTCTGGTCGCCGGCCGGCGAAAGGCGCCCGAGGACGAGCGCCGGATCCTGCATCGCGGCATCGCCACCCGCACGTTCCGCCAGACCTTCGAGCTGGCCGACCACGTGACGGTCGTCGGCGCGAGCCTCGCGCACGGCCTGCTCACCGTGACCCTCAAGCGCGAGGTGCCCGAGGCCCTCAAGCCGCGGCGCATCCCGATCGGCGGGACGGTGCCCGCCGTGAGCCGGGACGCGGTCAGCCAGGACGACGCGCCGAGCCGGATCGAGACCGGGCGCAAGGCGGCCTGAGCCCTCGGGGCGGCCTCGATTCCGACAGCCGTGAACCTTTGCCGCCCTGGCCTGCGGGCCCGCGCGGGGGGGGCTCCGGCCCGTGTGTCCATCCCATCGCGCAGCAGGAAGGAGGATCATCGATGAGGGAGACGCAGCTTTTCCGTTCCGGCGCCATGAACCCCGGTTCCGGCGCCATGAACCCCGATGGCGCGCATGATTCCGGCGGCGCCCATCCGGCCTCGTTCGAGGCCTGGCAGGCGCTCGTCGCCCCCGGCGACGTGTTCCGCCACCCGCGGGAGGTCCTGGCCCACCCCGCGCTCTCGCGGGCGGACAAGCGCGCGATCCTGGCGTCCTGGGCGTCGGATGCCTGCGTGCTCGCGGATTCGCCCGGCATGCGGTGCCTCGTCGGCAGCCGGGCCGAGCCGGTCTCGGTCGACGCCGTCCTCGCGGCGCTGGGCGAGCTCGACCGGGCGGTCCGCCGGGCAGGCCCGGCTCGGACGAGGCGCGCCGCGCCACGCCGCCTGCGCCGCTTCGCGGACCTGCACACGTATGTCCGCCCGAAGCGGCGCGACGACGACGACGATCCGCCGCCCTGCCCAGCGAGCGTCATGCCGCGCCCGAAGACGCCCCCGAGCACGGCGCTGGCCGCCGCCATCCCGGCCTGAGGGCGGGCCGCGCGGAGGATGCGCCGGGGCGCGCCGGCCCGGGCCCTACCCGTCCATCGCCCGCCGGAACGCCTCGGAATGATCCGGGTGCCAGCGCGAGAGCGCCGGGCGGTTCTCGATGATGTCGCCGGCCGCCCACGCGATCCGGCGCTCGTCCTGGGCGCGGGTGGTCTCGTTGTCGGGGCAGAGGATGTAGAAGTCGCCCTGCGCCATCCGCTCCAGCAGGAAGGCCACCGTCTCGTCGGGCGTCCAGGCGCCGGGCGGCTTCTCGGCGACGCCGCGGGCCCTGGCCAGCCCGGTATAGACGAAGCCCGGGATCAGCAGGTGCGCCGAGATGCGGCAGCCGTCGCGGCCGCGCAGGTCGTGCGCGAGCGCCTCGGTCGCCGCCTTCACGCCCGCCTTCGAGACGTTGTAGGGCGTGTTGCCCGGCGGCGTGGTGATGCCCTGCTTCGAGCCGGTGACGATCACGGCGCCGGGTTTCTGGCCCGCGATCATCGCCGGCGCGAAGGCGTGGATGCCGTTGATCACCCCCCACAGGTTGGTGTCGAGGATCCTGCGCCAGGTCGCCTCCTCGGAGAACAGCGTGCCGCCCGCCTCGATGCCGGCGTTGAGCATCACCAGGGCGGGCGGCCCCCCGGCGGCGACGGCCTGCGCGAACGCCTCCATCGCCGGGCGCTGCCCGACGTCGAGGGCGAAGGCGCGCACCTCCACGGCGGCGAGCGTCGCCACCGCGGCGCGGGCGGATTCGAGCGCCTCGCCCGGCAGGTCGGCGAGCCACACGTTCATGCCGGCCCGCGCGAAGGCCTGCGCCGCCGCGAGCCCGATGCCGCTGGCCGCCCCGGTGACGACGGCCGTCCGGCCGGGTTCGATCGCTGGGTGGGTCATCGGCGCCTCTCGCTGCTTTCGCGTCGCGGTGAGGGTGGGGCGGCGGCCGGGATTGTCGAGGGCGCGGCCGCCCCGCCCTGGCCTTCGGCCGCCGCCTCTGCCACCGTCCGGCACGCTCACGCTTCCGGGAATCGCCCGCATGCCCGCCCGCGTCACAGGCCGACCGCGCGTCCCCCCGCTCCGCGACCGGGCTCCCGCCCCCGCGCGCGGGCCGGCCTCCGCCTGCGATCCGGCCCGCGGCGTGATCCTCGCCCTCGCCCTGACGCTGGCCGCCGCCGCCGCCGCCGCCGCCGCGCAGGCGCCGAAACCGCAGCCGCCGCGCCCGCCCGCCGCCGCGCCGGACCCGGCCTTCGAGGCGATGCGGGCCGGGTTCGAGGCCCTGCCGGAGGCCGAGCGCAAGGCGCTGCAGGACGCGCTGGTCTGGACCGGCGACTACAACAGCGTCGTCAACGGCGCCTTCGGCCGGCGGACCTTCGAGGCGCTGAGCGCCGCCCGCGCCCGCACCGACGCCGGCGACCCCCTCGATCCGCGCAGCCGCGCCGCGATCCTGGCGGCGGGCGAGGCGGCGCGGAAGGCCGTGCGCTTCACCGTGCAGGCCGATCCCGCCAGCGGCGCGGTGCTCGGCGTGCCCGAGCGGATGCTGCCCAAGCGCAGCGCGGTCCCCGGCGGAACCCGCTGGCAGAGCGCCGACGGGCGCCTGACCCTGGAGAGCCGGTCGTTTCCCGCCGGCGGCACCGACCTCGACGCGCTGTTCACCCGCGCGACCGCGCCGCTCGCCGACCGCAAGGTGACGTACAAGCTCAAGCGGCCGGACTTCATCGTCTTCACCGGCGAGACCGCCTCGGGGCGCTCGTACGTGCGCTACGCCGCCGGGCCGGAGGGCATCCGCGGCTTCGCCATCGGCTACGAGGCGGCGCAGGCGGGCGAGATCGACCGCCTCGTCATCGCCATCGCCAACAGCTTCGTGCCGTTTCCCGGGACGCCGGGCGAGGCGCCCCGGATCGCGACCGCGCCGGCCGCCGCGCCACCGGCGTCGGGCGCTCCGCAGAGCTCGGGTGGTCCGCAGGTCGCCTCGGCCCCGAACGTCGTCGGCACCGGCCTCGTCGTGGCGCCGGGGCGGGTGCTGACCGCGTCGGCGGTGCTGGAGGCATGCCCGGCCCCGCGGATCGGGAGCGCCGCGGCCAGGGTGTTGCGCAGCGAGCGCGGCCTGGCGCTGCTGGAGGCCGCCGGGCTGCCGGCGCCGCGCCTGCCGGGCATCGTCGGAGCGTCGGCGTCCGAGGATCGCGTCGTGGTCGCGGCGCAGGAGGCGCGCGAGGGAGCGGGCGGGGATGCGGGCGTGTCGGTCGCGCCGGGCGCGATGGTGGGCGCGGCGCGGGTGACGGCGCCGTTGCAGCCCGGGTCGGCCGGCGCGCCGGTGCTCGACCGGGCGGGCGGCCTCGCGGGGCTCGTGGCGTCCTATCCGGCGGCGCCGCGGCTGATCGCGGGCGTGATGCCGCCGGCGAGCTTCCCGGTGATCCCGGGGACGGTCGTGGCCGCCGTCCTGGGCGAGGCCGGCATCGCGACGCGGCCGTCGACCGCCGGTGCCGGCAGCGTCGGCGCCGCCGCCTCTGCGGTCGGCGGCGCCGTGATCGGGATCGTCTGCGCCCGCTAGAGCGGTTTCGAGCGCGGTGGATCCCGGCTCGCGTGAAGACGATCAGACCTCACGGAAAACAGAGCCCCCTCCGCGATCCGCAGATCGCGAAGGGGGCGTCGGGAGCCGGTCCCCGATCGCGGATCGCGGAACCGGCCCCCCGCGTCCGGCGTCAGAGCCGGCCGGTGACCAGCAGCACGATCAGGACGATGATCAGGATGCCGCCGAGGCCGAAGCCCGGGCCGCGATAGGCGCCGCCGCCGAGGAAGCCGCCACCACCGAAGGCGAGAATGATCAGGATGATGAGCAGAATGGTGACGAGCGACATGGAAGAAAGTCTCCGCGGGAGCGCACGGGTCGTGAGCTTGACCGTTCAAACGCCGCGACAATCCGTTCCGTTCAAATAATTCGCACGCAAACGTGACGGACGGTTTTGCCGGCTCAAGCGTGCCAGTCCGGCAGCGGCGCGCCGGCTTCGTCCAGCCAGTCCGGCGTCGGCAGGCCGCGCTCGCGCAGGAAGGCGGGGTTGAACAGTTTCGAGGCGTAGCGCGCCGCCCCGTCGCAGAGGATCGTCGCGATGGTGTGGCCGGGGCCGAGCACCCGCGCCAGCCGGATCGCGCCGGCGACGTTGATGCCGGACGAGCCGCCGAGCGACAGCCCCTCCTCCCGCATCAGCCCGAACACGATGTCGAGCGCCTCCGCGTCGGGGATGCGGAAGGCGTGGTCGGGCGCGAACCCCTCGAGGTTCCGGGTGATCCGCCCCTGGCCGATGCCCTCGGTGATCGACGAGCCCTCGGCCTTGAGCGTCCCGGCGGTGTAGTGCGCGTGGAGCGCCGAGCCCTCGGGGTCGGCGAGCGCGATCGCGACCTCGGGGTTGCGCGCCCGCAGGGCGAGCGCCGTCCCGGCGAGCGTGCCCCCGGTGCCGGCGGCGCAGACGAAGCCGTCGAGGGTGCCGCCGGTCTGGTCCCAGATCTCGGGGCCGGTGTGCCGCTCGTGCGCGCCGCGGTTTGCGACGTTGTCGAACTGGTCGGCGAAGAACGCGCCGGCGGGCTCGGTGGCCGCGAGCCGCTCGGCGAGGCGGCGCGCCACGTGGACGTAGTTGTTCGGGTTGGCGTACGGCACCGCCGGCACCTCGACGAGGCGGGCGCCGGCGAGCCGCAGGGTCTGCTTCTTCTCCTCCGACTGGGTGACCGGGATGACGATCACCGTGCGGTAGCCGCGCACGGAGGCCACCAGCGCCAGCCCGATCCCGGTGTTGCCCGCCGTGCCCTCGACGATGGTGCCGCCCGGCCGGATCAGCCCGCGCGCCTCGGCGTCCTCGACGATCGCGCGCGCCGCCCGGTCCTTCACCGAGAGGCCGGGATTGAGGAACTCGGCCTTGCCGAGGATGGTGCAGCCGGTCTCCTCCGACGCCCGGCGCAGCCGGATCAGCGGCGTCCCGCCGATCGCCGCCAGCACGTCGGGGCGGGTGCCCCGCTCCGGATCCGTCGCCACGCCCATGCCGGTGCCTCCGCATCGCGCGCCTCCCGGGGCGCCGCCCTCCGCGATAGATCAGAAGGCGGCCCATCGGAAGCCGGGGGCGGCGCCCCGGCGATCAGGCCGGGCGCGGCGCCTCGATCATCGCGCGGACGCGCTCGGCCATGGCGTCGACGGAGAACGGCTTGGTCACCACCGCCATGCCGGGGGCCATGTGGCCTTCGCCGAGCGCGGCGTTCTCGGCGTAGCCGGTGATGAACAGCACCTTCAAGTCGGGCCGGCGGGCGCGGCCGGCATCGGCCATCTGGCGCCCGTTCATCCCGCCCGGCAGGCCGACATCGGTCACCAGCAGGTCGATGCGCACGTCCGATTGCAGCAGCTTGAGGCCGGCGGCGCTGTCGCTCGCCTCGATCGCGGTGTAGCCGAGGTCCTCCAGGATGTCGGCGAGCAGCATCCGCACCGTCGGCTCGTCGTCGACCACCAGCACCGTCTCGCCCTGCCCGGAGCGCGGCCGCGCCGGGCCGGCCGCCACCTTGTCCTCGACCTCGGCGTCGCCGTGGTGGCGGGGCAGGAAGATGCTCACGCGGGTGCCGGCCCCGACCTCCGAGCGGACCCGCACCTCCCCGCCCGACTGCTTGGCAAAGCCGTAGATCATCGAGAGCCCGAGGCCGGTGCCCGCCCCCATCGGCTTCGTCGTGAAGAACGGCTCGAACACCCGGGCGACCACCTCCGGCGGCATGCCGGTGCCGGTGTCGGCCACGCACAGCGCGAGGTATTGCCCCTCCGGCATGTCGTGCTGGCGGGCGGCGCGCGCGTCGAACCGCGCGTTGGTGGTCTCGACCGTGATGCGGCCGCCGTCCGGCATCGCGTCGCGGGCGTTGATGCACAGGTTCAGCAGCGCGTTCTCGAGCTGGAACGCGTCCACCAGGGCGGTCCACAGCCGCGCGCCGGCGGCGACCTCGACCGGGATGCCCGGGCCGACGGTGCGCTGGATCAGCTCGTGCATCCCCGCCACGAGGCGGTTCACGTCCGTGGGCCGGGGATCGAGGGTCTGCCGGCGCGAGAAGGCCAGCAGCCGGTGGGTCAGGGCCGCGGCGCGGCGCGCGGCGCCCTGGGCGGCGGCCATGTAGCGCGCGACGTCCTCGACCCGGCCCTGCCGCATCCGGGTCTGCATCATCTCCAGCGAGCCGGCGATGCCCGCGAGCAGGTTGTTGAAGTCGTGCGCGAGGCCGCCGGTGAGCTGGCCCACCGCCTCCATCTTCTGCGACTGGCGCAGGGCGTCGGCCTGCTCCCGCTCGAGCGTGGTGTCGCGCCCCGAGGCGTAGACGCGGCCGTCCTCGAACGCGGCGGTCCAGGCGAACGACCGGTACGAGCCGTCCTTGTGGCGGAAGCGGTACTCGTACGGAACCGTGAGCGGCCGCTCCAGGATGGCGGCGAAGGCCGCCAGGGTCGCGGCGAGGTCGTCCGGGTGGGTGTAGGCGGCAAACGACCGGCCGATCAACTCGTCGTCGCGCCAGCCCAGCAGCTCGGCCCAGGTCGGGTTGACGCTCTCCAGGGTGCCGTCCGGCAGCGCCACGATCAGCAATTCCTGCGACAGCCGCCAGGCCCGGTCGCGCTGGGCCGTCCGCTCGGCGACCCGCGTCTCCAGGGTGAGGTTGAGGTCCCGCAGCGCGGCGGTGGCCTCGTCGGCGGCGCGCCGCGCCGCGAGCAGGTCGCGCTCGTAGCGCCGGCGGTCGGAGGCGTTGAACACGGTGATCCGGATGAAGCGGATCTCGCCCGCCTCGTCCCGGCGGACCACCGCGTTGACCAGCACCGGCAGCGTCCGGCCGTCCGCGCGCACGAGGTCGAGGGCGACCTCGTTGAAGAAGCCCTGCATCCGCAGCAGCGGCGCGAAATGGGTCTCGTAGTAGATCTTGCCGGCGATGGTCAGCAGGTCGAGGAAGCGGCGCCCGACGAGGTGGCCGGCCGGGTATCCGGTCCAGGTCGCCAGCGTCCGGTTGACCTTCGACAGGCGCCCGCTCGGCAGGGCCGAGGCGTAGCCGCAGGGCGCGTTCTCGAACAGGTCGGCGAGGTCGTCGGCCTCCTGCACCCCGGAGGTGGGCGTCGCCTCGTCCACGTCATCACCCTCGGAGGAACGCCTCGATCGCCGCGACCGTCGCCTCGGGCGCGCTGAGGTTCGGGCAATGCCCGGTCGCGTCGAGCAGGACGAGCGCGCTGCCCGGCAGGTTGCGGTGGACGTACTCGCCGACCTCCCGGGGGGCGATCACGTCCTCCGCGCACTGGATCACCAGGCAGCGGGCGGCGACGTTCTCGAGGTCGGCGCGGTTGTCGGACAGGAACGTGGTCCGGGCGAAGCGCTTGGCGATGTCCGGATCGGTGCGGCAGAAGCTGTTGGTCAATTCCGCGCCGAGCTCGGGGCGGTCGGCGTTGCCCATGATCGTCGGGGCCATCGCCTGGGACCAGCCCATGTGGTTGCTGTCGAGGAAGTTGAGCAGTTCCTCCACCTGCGCCGCGGTGAAGCCGCCGACGTAGCCGTCCTCCGCGTCGTCGACGTAGCGCGGCGAGGGGCAGACCAGGACGAGGGTGTCGAACAGCTCGGGCGCCGCCTTCGCGGCGAGGATGCCGACCATGGCGCTGACCGAGTGGCCGACGAAGACGCCGCGCCGCACGCCGAGGGCGCGGGCGAGCGCGACCACGTCGTCGGCGTAGCCGTCGAGCGTGGCGTACCGCGCCGGGTCGTAGGCCGACAGGTCCGAGCCGCCGGCGCCGACATGGTCGAACAGCACCGTCCGGTAGCGATCCTCGAAGGCGGGCGCCACGAAGCGCCACATGTTCTGATCGCAGCCGAAGCCGTGGGCGAAGACCATCGCGGTCTCGCCGGCCCCGGCGATCTTCGTGTTGTGCCGTTGTACGACCGACAAACCCGCGTTCCCCCGCCGAAAACCGGTCTAGCACGCATCGCCGTGCCGTGCGCGGGGCCCGGATACCGGTCAAACCCGGCCGGCGGGCTCACGAACTCGACAGCCCGGCCGAGGCGCCGCCGGGACGGCACGCTCCTTGCCGTGCGGGGGCGGGCCGAACGTCACCGGGGGCCGAGCGAAACCGGGGGATCAGTCGCGTCGCCGGCTGGCATCCCCGAGAGCCGCCCGACATGGTGCCGGATGCCGCCGCGCGGATCGGAGCGACCATGGCTGACACGGATCAACCCTCCGGCCTGACGGGGCGCAAGACCGTCGAAGACATCCTCGCCGGGGGCGAGAGCGACGGGCATCAGCTCTCGAAATCGCTCGGCCTGTTCTCGATCATCGCGATGGGCATCGGCGCGGTGATCGGCGCGGGCATCTTCGTGCTCACCGGCACGGCGGCCGCGCAATATGCCGGGCCGGGGATCATGCTGTCCTTCGTCGCCGGCGGCATCGCCTGCGCCTTCGTCGGCCTGTGCTACGCCGAGATGGCCGCGCTCATCCCCGTGGCGGGATCGAGCTACACCTACACCTACGCGACGCTGGGCGAGTTCTTCGCCTGGATCATCGGCTGGGACCTGATCCTCGAATACGCCATGGGCGCGGCCACCGTGGCGGTGGGCTGGTCCGGCTACGTCGTCAGCCTGCTCAAGGATGTCGGGCTCGTCATCCCGCCCCGCTTCACCGCCGCGCCCGGCACCGCGGTGAAGCTCGCGGACGGGTCGGACGCCACCGCGCTGATGAACCTGCCGGCGGTGCTGATCGTCGGGCTGCTCACGCTGATGCTGGTGCGCGGCACCAAGGAATCGGCCCGGCTCAACAACGTCATGGTGGCGGTGAAGCTCACCGTGGTGCTGGCCTTCATCGTGCTCGGCTACGGCTACATCAAGCAGGCCAACTGGACCCCGTTCATTCCCGACAACGACGGCAGCTTCGGCCATTTCGGGTGGAGCGGCGTGCTGCGCGGCGCGGGCGTGGTGTTCTTCGCCTTCATCGGCTTCGACGCGGTCTCCACCGCCGCGCAGGAGGCGAAATCGCCCCAGCGCGACATGCCGATCGGCATCCTCGGCTCGCTCGCGATCTGCACAGTGCTCTACGTGCTGGTCGCCGCGGTGCTCA